>DASRQW010000338.1 GCA_035696245.1 Longimicrobiaceae bacterium
CCAGCTCGCGACACAGCTGCGTGCGGTCGTGCGGCGACGCGGGGAGGAAGAACTCCAGGTCGTCGTCGCCCACCAGCAGCGGCTCGATGGAGGTCACGGTGATCTGGAGCTTCTCGTTGTACCAGCTCACCCGTCCCCGGACCCCGACCACGTCGTCGACCGAGACGAGGCGATCCAGCCGGTCCGCGTCGTCCCAGATCATCGCGTCCACCGTGCCCGTGCGGTCACCCAGCACGAGCTTGAGGAACGGCTTGGCAGCCTTGGTCTCGCGGCGCTGCTTGTCGTGGACGAGATAGCACGCCGTCACGTCTCCATCGGCCAGATCCGCGATCAGCGGCCACGGGAACGTCTGCCCGCAGAAGACGCGCGGGTCGGGCTTCACGACGGAGCCGCGGAAGAGGGAGGTGCTCACGGCGCCGCCTCCCACACCGTGCGTCCGCCCACGATGGTCCGCACCGCCCGGCACCGCAGCGCCCGGCCGCGGAACGGCGTGTTGCGGCTCAGCGAGAGGAAGGTGCGCGGATCGACCGTCCACTCGGCGTTCGGATCGATGAGCGTGACGTCCGCAGGCTGGCCGCGCTTGAGCGTGCCCCCGCGGATCGACATCGCCCGCGCCGGCGCGCAGCTCATCCGCTCCACCAGCGTGGCCAGGTCGATGAGCCCCGTCGCCACCAGCTCGGTGTAGGAGAGGCCGAGCGCCGTCTCCAGGCCCACGATGCCGTTGGGCGCGTCCTCGAAGGCCTGCTCCTTCTCGTCGTAGTGGTGCGGCGCGTGGTCGGTGGCGATCACGTCCAGCGTCCCGTCTGCCACGCCCCGGCGCACCGCGTCGCGGTCGGCCTCGGAGCGGAGGGGCGGGTTCATCTTCGCGTCGGTGCGGTACAGCTCCACTGCGGCGTCGGTGAGGGTGAAGTGGTGGGGAGATGCCTCGGCGCTGACCCGCACGCCGCGTGCCCTGGCCTCGCGGATCAGCTCCACGCCGCCGCGCGTCGAAACGTGCTGCACGTGCAGGCGGCCGCCGGTGAGCTCCGCCAGCATCAGGTCGCGGGCGATCATCACGTCTTCCGCCGCGTTGGGGATGCCGGTGAGGCCCAGCCGCGTCGCGACGATCCCCTCGTTCATCGACCCGCCGCGCGACAGCGTCAGCTCCTCGGCATGCACGGCCACGGGGAGATCGAACGTCTGCGCGTACTCCAGAGCCAGGCGCATCACCCCCGCGCTGGACACCGGCCGCCCGTCGTCCGTCACGCACACGGCGCCCGCGTGCACCAGCTCGCCGAACTCGGTGAGCTGCTCGCCCATCTGCCCCACGGTAATGCAGCCGGACGGGTAGACGCGGGCCGCCCCGGCGCGCTGTCCCTCCGCGACCACGAACCCGACGGACGCGGGCGAGTCGATGGGCGGCGACGTGTTGGGCATCGCCACGATCGACGTGAAGCCGCCCGCCGCCGCCGCCCGCGCGCCGCTGGAGATGGTCTCCTTGTGCTCCCCGCCGGGCTCGCGAAGGTGCACGTGCACGTCGATCAGCCCCGGCGCGACGACCAGGCCGGAGGCGTCGACCACCTCCGCGCCCTCGTATGCCAGGCCCTCGCCCAGCTCCGCCACCGCCCCGTCGCGGAGGTAGAGGTCGAGCACGGCGTCCAGCCCCTGCGTCGGGTCGATCACGCGCCCGCCGCGGATGAGCAGCGGCCTCACGCGTCGCCTCCGCGCTTGGCGGCTTCGGCCGTCTCCGGAGCGTGGCCGGAGAGGAGGTAGAGCACGGCCATGCGCACGGCGACCCCGTTGGTGACCTGCTGAAGGATGACCGACTGCGGCCCGTCGGCCACGTCGGAGTCGATCTCCACCCCGCGGTTCATGGGGCCGGGGTGGAGGACGAGCACGTTGCGCGGCGCGCTCTCGATGCGGGCGCGCGTAACGCCAAACACGCGGTTGTACTCGCGCAGGCTGGGGATGAAGCCGCCCGTCATCCGCTCCAGCTGGAGGCGCAGGACGTTGAGCACGTCGGCCCACTCGATCGCCTCCTCCACGCGCCGGAAGACGGTTACGCCCATCTCCTCGATGGCCGGCGGCAGCAGCGTGCGCGGCCCGCAGACGGCCACCTGCGCGCCCAGGCGCCGCAGGCCCCAGATGTTGGAGCGGGCCACGCGCGAGTGCAGCACGTCGCCCACGATGCACACCTTCAGCTTGTCGATGGGGCCGCGGTGGTCGCGGATGGTGAGCAGGTCCAGCAGCCCCTGCGTGGGGTGCTCGTGCTTGCCGTCTCCCGCGTTCACCACGTTGCTGGGGATGCGCTCCGCCAGGAAGCGCGCCGAGCCGGAAGACGAGTGGCGGATCACCACCATGTCCACGCCCATCGCCTCCAGGTTGCGCGCCGTGTCCACCAGCGTCTCGCCCTTCTGCACCGAGCTGCCGGTGGTGCTGATGCTCACCGTGTCCGCGCCCATCCGCTTCTCCGCGAACTCGAACGACACCCGCGTGCGGGTGCTGTTCTCGAAGAAGGCGTTCACGATCGTCCGGTTGCGCAGCGCCGGCACCTTCTTGATGGGACGGACGGAGATCTCCTTGAACGTCTCGGCCGTGTCGAGGATGGAAAGGATCTGCTCGCCCGTAAGGTCTTCCAGCGCCAGCAGGTCCTTGCCCAGCGAGGGAGCGGTGGGATGCGCCATCAGCCCGCGCCTCCGCCGCCGTCCACGACTTCGACCCCCAGCGCGCCGCCGTCCGTGCGCGGCACCCGCACCTCCACGCGCCCGCCCGCCGGCACCGGCACCTTCGCGCCCACGATGTCGGCCTGGATCGGCAGCTCGCGTCCCTCGCGGTCCACGAGGACGCACAGGAGCGTGCGGCTGGGCCGGCCGTAGTCCGCCAGCTCATCGAGCGCGGCGCGGACCGTTCGGCCCGTGTACAGCACGTCGTCCACGATCACCACCTGCCGCCCGTCGATGCCGCCCGGCGGGATGTCGCTGCGGCCCACGACGGGGCGCGGGCCCACCGTCATCAGGTCGTCGCGGTACAGGGTGATGTCCAGCGAACCGGTGGGCACCGCCACGCCCTCGGTGCGCTCGATCTCGCGCGCGATCCACGCCGCCAGGTCCACCCCGCGCCGGTGGATGCCGACGAGGACGACGCCCTCGGTGCCGCCCGTGCGTTCCACCACCTCGCGCGCCATGCGCGACAGGGCGCGCTCAACCGCGGCGGTGTCCATGATCGGGCGTCGCTGGGGCTCGGGCATCAGGCCGGATTTCGGGAGGATTTTACGGCGCCGGGAGAGCCCAAACTTACACGCCGCGCACGGGGGGTGTCAACGAAGAGAGCGCCTGGGCAATGACGTTTGGAAAGCGGTCGGAAACAAGGCGAGAGCCTTCAACTCCCGTGCGCTCGTCGGAGCCGAGGTCGTGCAACGATGTGCGGTCGGGAGATGCCGCGCGGGAGCGGCCGCGCCCTGGCGGCTGAAGCCGCGGGCTGCGACGGCGCGAAGGCCGCCTTCGCGGCCTGCTCCCGTGAGTGCGTCGCAGGCGAGGAGCGCCTCCGCTCGATGTGGAGGGGACGGATGACGCCGTGGCGGATGCTACTCCACCGGCTCCTGCTGCGAGTCCGCGCGCGGCTGCTTGCGGCGGGCGCGGAAGAAGGCGCGGAGCATGTCCCCTGCCTCGGCGGCGAGGACGCCGGGCACCAGCTCTACTCGGTGGTTGAGGCGCGGATCCTGGACGAGGTTGCCCAGCGAGCCCGTCATCCCCGCCTTCGGGTCCGGGGCCGCGAAGACGAGGCGCGGAACGCGGGAAAGCACGATGGCGCCCGAGCACATGGTGCACGGCTCCAGGGTCACGTACAGCGAGCACTCCAGCAGCCGCCAGTGCCCGGTCGCCTGCGCCGCACGGCGGATGGCGACCATCTCCGCATGTGCGCTGGGATCCTGGAGCGTGTGCGTCAGGTTGTGCCCGCGCGCCACCAGCTCGCCCCGGCGCACGATCACCGCGCCCACCGGCACCTCTCCCAGCGCCTCCGCCGCGCGCGCCTCCTCCAGTGCCACCCGCATCCACCGCTCGTCTTCCGTATCCGCCATCTCGCCTTTCCGATCATGCCGACGGACGCGCCGAGCGTCGGTGGACGTAGCGCATCGCACGTAGCTGTCCGCAGGAAAGTGCGCGATGAGTCGGATCAAGGAAAGAGGCGGGCACGCAAAGGGACCCCGGCGCGGATGGCGCCGGGGTCCCTTCTGCACTGGACGAGCCGGGATCAGACGGTGGCGGTGTGCGCCGTGGTGAAGCGGCGGAAGAGGCCGCCCACACGCCCCAGGATCTCGAAGTCGTCGTGGTCCTTGACCAGGATGGGGGCGAAGTCGGTGTTCGCCGGCTCCAGCACAACCTGGCCGTCCTTGGCGAAGTAGCGCTTCACCGTTGCGTCGCCGTCCAGGCGCGCCGCCACGATCTCGCCGTCTTCGATGTCCGCCAGGTCGGCGGGCTCCACGAGAACCAAGTCGCCGCTCAGGATGCCCATCCCCTCCATGCTCTTCCCTTTCACCTCCAGGAAGAACGCGTCGGCCGAGCCGGCCAGCTTGCGGTCGATCTCGTACTCGCCGGCCACGTGCTCGCGCAGCAGCGCCGGCTTGCCCGCCGCGATCTTGCCGTAGCAGGGGATGTTGAGCACATCGGGGGACAGGTTCATCCCCAAGATCTTCACGCCGCGCGAACGGGACGCGTCGCGCTCGATGTAGCCCTTGTCGGCCAGCGACTGAAGGTGCTCGGACACCGTCTTGGTCGACTTGATGCCGAACCGTTTCCCGATCTCGCGGATGCTCGGCTGGTAGGTGTTGTCCTTCAGGTAGTCGACCAGGTAGTTCAGGATCCGACGCTCGATCTTCGACAATGACTCAGGCATCGTCGCCTCCCCACGGAACGTTGTAACGTTCCCCTCGTTGGAACCGGATGAGGGGGTATTCTCGCCCGAACGGGCACCCCGCATGAGAATGGAAATCGGGGTTGCGCGCGTCGTCTGCGCGCTCCCCCGTAGTACGACCTCCCGCCATTCCCCCGAACCGACTCCGGCCCGAAAACGTCTCTTTACGGTTTTCCGCGCGCGGCCGTTTACGGCGTATCTCGATACAGGCCGCAACTTAGGCCGGCTGGAAACGAATGTCAACGTTCCTGTTTCTGGGCCTCTCCGGCCGCCTCCAGCCAACCCCGCGCGGCGTCGATCCGGCGGAGCGTGGCGTCGCGCCCCAGCAGCGCGAGCACGGCGTCGATGGGCGGGCTCACCGCCTGCCCGGTCACCGCCAACCGCAGCGGGTGCACCAGCTTGCCGAAACCGAGGCCCGCAGCCTCCGCCGCCTGCCGCAGCGCCGCGTCCAGCCCGGCGGGCTCCCACGGCTCCACCGCGGCCAGCGCGTCTCGCACCTCGGCCAGGCGGCGGGCGGTGTCTGCGCGGTCCTTCCAGTGCTTGGCGACCGCGGCCTCCTCGTACTCCGCCGGGTCGCGCAGGAACATCACGGCCTGCGCGGGGATGTCGAACGTGGCGCGCGAGCGGGGCTTCAGCAGGTCCACCAGCGCCTCCAGCCAATCGCGCCGCTCCTCCGCCTCCGCCTCGCCGATCAGCCCCTCCGCCACGAGCGTGGGGACGACGAGCGGGAGGAGCTGCGCGGCCGGCGTGCGCATCAGGTGCTGGCCGTTCATCCACATCAGCTTCTCCACGTCGAACACCGCGCTCTTCTTGTTGATGCGGTCCAGCGAGAAGAGCTGCACCATCTCGTCCATCCCCATCACCTCGCGGTCCTCGCCGGGCGACCAGCCGAGCAGCGCCAGGAAGTTGTTCAGCGCCTCCGGCAGCAGGCCCAGGCCGGCGTAGTCGCCGACGGCCGTGGCGCCGTGGCGCTTGGACAGCTTCTTCCCGTCGGGCCCCAGGATCATGGGCAGGTGCGCGAACGTGGGCACCTGCGCGCCGAGCGCCTGGTAGAGCAGGATCTGCTTGGGCGTGTTGGAGATGTGGTCGTCGCCGCGGATCACGTGGGTGATGCGCATCTCGATGTCGTCCGACACCACGGCCATGTTGTAGATGGGCGTGCCGTCGGTGCGAAGGACGATGAAGTCCTCGATGTCCTTG
>DASRQW010000339.1 GCA_035696245.1 Longimicrobiaceae bacterium
TGCCGCCCGGCCGGCGCACCACCGCCGTCAGCCCCATCCGCGCGTACCTCCTGCACCAGCGCCTCGCCGCGACCGTCCATGCATCCACCAGCAGCGCGCAGTCGGTGCGCGGATCGACCGGGATGCCTACGTCGGGAGATGCGGAGGCGGCGACGCGATCCGGGTCGTCCCCGCGCCAGGCGGCGAGCGGCAGGCGCCCGGTGCCGTCAAGGAGGACGGCGCGCGCCGCATCTCCCCCGCCCCGTCGCACCGTCCAGCCGGGCGCGGCGATGCCCTGCTCCCACACCGCCGGCCATTCGAACGCCAGCGGCGACGGCTCGCGCGGAGAGACGGGGAAGAGCGCGAGCATCGGATCGTCTGCCGCGACGCCGGTCAGGCGCGCGATGCGGCGAAGGACGCGCGCCGGAAGCTGCGCATCGGCGAGGTGCGGATGGTCGCGCAGCAGCGCCGCGATTCCCAGCAGCCGCAGCACCGGCACCAGGAAGAGCAGCCCCGCCGCCGCCGTCTCCCGCGGCTTGTCGAACGTCGCGGGCTCCGGCGCATCGTCCGCCTCGGGGGCCTTCGCCTCATCGGATCGAGCCACCGCTTCGTGCGCGATCCGTTCGGCAGGCGAAAGCGCGTCCGCTCGATCCACCCGCGCAACACGCACCCCAGGCTCCGCATCTCCCGAAACGCTCGCCCTCGTCTGCCCTGCCGCAGCAACGTCATCCGCCTCGATCTCCGCAGATGCGCGCTGTTTATCGCCCGGAGTCGAATCCGCCGCGAGATGGTTGCTTGCGCCAACCGACTTCTCGGCCGCTGCGGTGGCGAACGGTTGCGCATCGGGAGATGAGGATGCTGCACCAGCCGTCGCGCTCTCTCGCGCATCCGCCGAAGACGCTGATGGAGAGGCGTTCGGCAGATGAGAAGCGTCGGCGTTCGCGGGGCGCGTGGACGCATCCACATCTACCGAGACGCGGTCCGAAAATGCGGCATCCCGCTCGGCGTCTACGGAAACGACGGGGTGATCGGGAGATTCGGACGCGGCTGCATCCACGGCGTTTTCTGGAGATGCGAGGCCGCTAACGGGCTCCGCTGCCGGGGATGATGCGTCGCCCGGAACGACTGCGCCGGATGCGTCGCGCGCAGTGGTGGGAGCGCTCGGGCGTGCGGTGTCCGCGCGCGCAGGCCCCGCGTCGGACGAGAGCGCGAGGGCGGCGGCGAGGGTGCGCTGGGCGCGTGACGGGAGATGTGGATCGAGCAGCGACGACGAAGCGCGGTCGGCGAGCGCGACGGCGGCGAGCCAGAGCGTCCGCGCGTCGTCGTCGCCCCAGCGGGCGGCCCAGCGGACGAGCACCGCGCGCCACGCATCCCCGATCACCCGCCGTTCCGCGACTCCAACCGCTGGCGACACGGCGCCGGCCCGCCGTGCATCTCCCGTGGCGGTCGAGCGCAATGCGGCGGCCATGCGCGCGTGGATGATGCGCAACGGCAGCGCGGGCGCGGACCAGCCGCAGTCGAGCAGGAGCGCCGCGCCGTCCGCGGGCGCGAGTGCGGCGAGGAGCGCATCCAGGCACCCGGCCGCGTGCAGCTCCGCGACGAGCGACACAACGGCGGCGGCTCCCGGCGTCGTCCGCGCGGCGGAGTGCAGGACGGCGCGCAGCCCGTCCGCCCGCGACGACGCCGGCGACCACGTGCGCACGGCGAGCCGCCAGTACCACGCGGACACGGGCTCGCCACGCGCCAGGCGCACGGCCAGCGCGGCGTGAGCCTCGGTCTCGTTGCGGAACCAGACGGCGGGGGCGAGCGCCGCGGCCGCATCGCCACCGTGCACCGCGTACGCCTCCGCGTCGCGGAACCGCCGCTCCACCTCGATCGCCACGGCGGCAGCCGCACGGTCCGGGTAAATGACGCCCACGTCCAGCCGCCGCACCAGCACCAGCCGCCCCCCGTCTGCCGCGCCCAGCGACGCCGTGTGCAGCGCGTCTTCCAGCAGCAGCGCGCCGCGGCGCACCAGCGGCTCGCGCGGCGCGGTCAGGCGCACCGTCCGCACGCGGCGCGGGGGGGCCTGCATCACCCGCGGCCCTTCACCAGGCCCGCTGGCGAGGCCGGCTTCCGCGTCTCGGCCACCGGCGCGGCCCGGGGTTTCTCCAGCGCCTGCTTGCGCTCGCCCATCTTCTCCAGCGTGCGCGCGGCGGACTGGTCGCGCTCCGGCGTGCGGTCGGTCACCGCGGCGACCGTGCCCAGCGTGGCCGCCTCGCCGAACTGCGCGCGCGTGCCCTGCGGCAGCGTGACCGTGGCCGCGGGCGTGCCCTTCGGCGCGTCCGCCGTCTTGATGACCCGCGTGACCGCCACGCCGCCCGCCAGGTCCTCGATGATGCCGTGCACGGGCCGCTTGAGCGTGTCGTACAGCAGCACCGGCATCCCCACCCGCACCGCCGAGAGGTCGACCGAGAGGTTGATGGTGGCGCCCTTCTTCACCTCCGCCTCGTGCGCCAGCTCGCCCGCCACGATCATGTTCACCGGCGCGTGGCTGGCCAGCAGAAGGCAGATGCGCACGAGGTCGCTCGCCAGCGCCACCGCCTCCGGCTGCGTGGGCTCCACGCGGCCGTACAGCCAGTCCACCAGCGACTGCATGTCGCGGCGGTCCATGTACGGCAGCTCGCCCCAGCGCGGCAGCGAGTACAGGTTGCGCAGGTTGACCGCGTCGTCGAACTCGCTGAGCCGGTCGGCCCACTCCAGGCGGATCACGGGCAGCACCTCGCCGAAGCGGCGGTAGAGCGAGGTGGCGACGCGCAGGACGTTGTCCAGCTCGCGGGTGGCGCCGCGGTCCACGTCGCTGCGGCCGTGCGCGGCGTCGATCAGGTCGCCCAGGGAGAGGACCTGCACCGCCTGGTCGCGCATCCACCGCCAGCCCTGGTCGCGGAAGACGGCCAGGTCCAGCGTGGCCGCGGCGCCGCGCCACTGCCCCACCACCTGCTTCTGCGCCACCAGCCGCCGCCCGATCGCCTCGCCCAGCTTGCCCGACTGGCGCGCGTCGAACGTCTCCAGGGTGCCCGGCTCCAGCCTGCCCAGCGCGCGCTGCTTGGCGCTGGCGATGGTGCCCATCATCACGTCGGTCCTGTCCAGCTTGTCCAGCAGCGGCACCACGCCGGGGAACCAGCGCAGCGGCGCCTCGCGCAGCACCTCCACCAGCGAGCGCAGCTCCGGCGGCGCCGCGCTAGCGTCCGCCAAGGCGGCGGGCACGGCGGTCTGCACGTACGCCGGGTCGAGCGGACGCATGGGCGCGTCGGCGTTGCCGTACACGAGGCGCGGACGGTGGAACGCGAGGAAGCGCACGTGCTCGCGCAGCACCGTGGCCCGCCGGGCGTTGACGCCGGCCACGCGCTCGGTCTCCTCGGCCAGCAGCGCGCGGGCCACGGTCACGTCGTGCCGCGCCTCGGCCAGCCCGTCCTCCACCTCCTTGATGCGCAGGTCCAGCTTCTGGGTGAGCGAGACCAGCTCGTCGCGGCTGCCGCGCACCAGGTCCACCGCGTCGCGGTACTGCTGCACGCGCCCTTCCACGGCGCGCAGGGCCGAGATGGTGGCGTCCAGCAGCTCCACGCCGATGCTGAAGAAGATGGGCTCGTCGGCGTTCTCCGGGTCCGGCTCGTCGAGCACCCGGTGCGCCAGGTCGTCCTTGATGGCGCCGAAGAGGAGCGAGGTGCGCACCGGCACCTTCACGTACGCCTTCTGGTTGTAGACGCTGCGGTACTCCGGCACGCCGTCGGTGGTCTTCACGAAGCCGGGGATGCCCAGGTCGTCGATGTACAGGTCCAGCCGCCGCAGCCCGTCCAGGATCTCGAAGCGCGACACCATGGCGAAGCTCTTGGCCTCGTTCGCCGGCGGCGTCTGCATGCGCTCGGCGACGGTGACGGTGCGGAAGTCGAACTTCTCGCCCACGATGGGGGCGACCTTCAGCACGGCGCTGGTCGTCACCCCGCCCACGGCGGTCACCCGCTTGATGGGCTGCACGGCGAGCGCGGTGGGCGACAGCTCCGCCGCGATCTTGGGCGCGGTGATGGGCGGGGTGACGATGGGGGATGCGACCACCCCGATGGGCAGCACGGGGGTGAACACCGTCTTCGGCTGCGTGAAGACGGGCGTCGCGATGAAGGGCGACGACAGCTTGGGCGTGATCGCCGTGAAGCTGCTCACGGCCATCGACGCCGGCTGCGGCGCCGCGACGGCCAGCGGGGCCGCCACGCTCTCCGCGACCGCGGGCGAGAGCCGGAAGGCGCTGGTCATCGCCGAGCTGAGGTACGTGGTCCGCGTGGCGCTGAGCGTGGACGGGTTGACGACGGCAGATGCGGTCGCGTCTGCCGACAGCGAAGCGCGGTCCGCCGGGGCGAGGGCGGCGCTGGCGGCGGGCTTGGGGGCGTCTTGCGTGCCGGTGCGCACCTGCTCCAGGTAGCGCACGATGTCGTCGCGCACCGTGGCGGCGCTCTCGCCGTTGATGATGGCGGCGAGGGCGGGCGACGTGGCCAGGCGCGTGGCCGAGGCGGTGCCCACCATCAGCTTGCGCAGGCGGTACATGTCGGCCTGCACGCGCAGGAAGCCGAAGTCCACCCAGTCGTCGGCCGCGCGCACCTTGGCGTCGAGCCAGGCGGCGAAGCGGTCCACGCCCATGGCGTCGAGCTGCGCCTGCTCGTCGGCCCGCAGGGGCGTGGCGGCGAGCGCATCGCGCAGCTCGTCCAGCGTGAGCGACGCCCGCACGCCGTCGCGCGGCTCGGTGAGGTACTCGTCCTCCGGCGGGACGAACACGGGGGCGCTGACCCACTGCCAGCCCTCGCCGCCGGCCAGGTCGGCGCCGCCGGGCGCGGCGTCGTCCACCCACGCGATCTCCTGCGGCGGGCCCAGCATCTCCCCGCCCGCCGTGGCCGCCGGGTAGAGGAAGCGCTCGGGGAGGCGCGCCGTGTTCTGGTTGAGGCTGCTCCACGTGACCGCCAGCGACGGTGCGGCGGCGGCGCCCACGTACTCGATCTTCACGTCGTACCGCTTGCCCGCCACCAGCGGCCGCGCGCCGGACTCCCACTGCCCCGGGTTGGAGGGCGGCCGGTTGACGCTGTCGAGGATGAGGTCGGGGCCCAGCCACATCCGGAACTGCTGGGCGTTGGTGTAGGCGACGAAGTTGTGCGGCTCGCTGAACTGCGCCTTGAGCTGCCCCTCCCAGCGGATGGAGCGCACGTCGCCCATCAGCACGGGGTCGAAGCGACCGCCGCGGTCGGGCGGCAGCAGGTCCAGCTCTCCGTCCACGCGCTCCATCTTCAGCGTGGTGAAGGCCGCATCCGTGTAGTAGCTGCCGGTGAGGCCGGTGCCCGGCGGCTCCACCAGCGCCCGCCGCACGCCCGCGCGGTCGAAATCGGCACTCCCCCGGTACACGGTGAAGCCCATCCCCTTGACGGTCTTGTCCTCCAGCCCCACGGCGGCGGCGGGAACCACCAGGCGCGCCCACTCGCCGGGCTTGGGCAGCTCGCCCATGTAGTGCCGGCCCGGCGTGTCGCGCCGGCCGATCCGCAGCAGGTCGATGCGGCCGGGCAGGATCAGGTTGCGCCCGCCCAGCGAGATCTCTTCGGACCCCCAGTACGCGCGGTGCTCCCAGGTGCCGTCGTTCCACTGGAGCATCAGCGACGTGGGCGGCGCGTTCGGGTCCAGCCGCACGTCCACCACCAGGCTGTCGCCCTTGCGCACCGCCAGCGTGGCCGTGGCGCCGTCGAACGACTGCGTGGCGGTGCGCGTGGGGTCGCCCACGCGCAGGATCCGGTAGCCGCGGAAGGTGAGCATGTTCTCCGGCGCCACCCAGTTCCCCACCGGGGGGGTGCCGACCGCGCCGGCCGGGAGGTTCTCGGTGAACCACACCTGGTCCGGGTTGGGGATCACGCCCGCGCGGTCCCACGTGGCGTAGCCGTCCACCACCAAGAAGGTCATCCCGTAGACCGTGGTGTCCTGCAGCTTCACCGCGTCGGACTGCACCTCCAGGCGAACCCAGGCGCCGGCCTCGGGCAGCGGGCCCATCGCGGTCACGAACTCGCCCGTCCAACCCGTCACGTTCTCGCCCCAGTAGGCGTAGTGGCGCTCTTCGCGGGTGGTGAGCCAGCTCAGCGCCACCTGGCGTGGCGTGTCCACCGGGTTCAGGTGCACCCAGGCGAAGAGCGTGTCGCCGGTGACGATGCTCACCCACGGCCCGCGCGTGTAGCCGTGCCAGTGCTGCCCGGTGGCCAGCGGCGAGTCGTGCGCGCGCTCGCCGAAGCGGGGATCCGGGGTCCAGTCGCCCTCGTCGTCCAGGCGCTCGGGGTCCTTCTCGGGCGGGGGAAAGACGGGGCGCTTGCCCGCGAAGGCGCCCACCACCGCCTCGGTCTTGCGGCGCAGGTCCTCGCGCCGGCCCAGCATCTCCCGGCGGTGCGCGCTGAACAGGTCCAGCATGCGCTGGAACTCCGGGTCCACCACGTCGGTGGCCAGCAGCCGCGGCTCGTACAGCTCGGCGGGCACGGGCACGAGCACGCGCAGCGCGTCGGGCTCGCCGCCCTCCAGGTCGTACGGGGTGAGCGAGGCGCTGCCGGCGATCGCCACGTCCAGCTGCTCGGTGGGCACGGGCACCGCGTCCACCGTGAAGTACGGGGGGAAGAGCGGCCGGGGGCGCCCGTTCTCGTCCGCCGCGGCGCGGGGGAGCAGGCCGGCGGGCGGCAGGAAGCGGAACTGGCCGAAGACGCCCGCCGCGTCGGCCGAGGTCCAGTCGGCCTCGGCAACCTGCTCCGCGAACTGCTGCATGCGCGCCTGCCACAGGAAGGCGTCGCCCGCACCGCTCACCAGCTGCTTGCGGCGCAGCGGCTTGCCGCCGTCGCGCACCACGGCCCACGAGTCGACGAAACGCGGGAACTCCATCCCCCCGTCCTCGAACCCGACGAGGCCGAGCGCGACGCCGCGCTGCTCCCACGGGTGGTGCTCGCCGGGCAGCGCCGCGGCCTCGAAGCGGAAGACCAGCTCGGCGATCTCGTTGCGCCACGTGGGCCGGGCCGGGTCCGGGAGGAGGTCGGGCCACGGCCAGGCGTACAGCGCCAGGCGGCAGCCGTCGGCCACCTGCCAGTCCGCGAACGCGTCTGCCGCGGGGTCCTGCTCCGACGGGTCGTCCGGGTCGCCGTTGCCCACCATCTCGGCGGCGATGGGCTCCAGGACGAGGATGGCGGCGGGCGGAAGCGGCGTGCCGTTCTCCAGCAGCTTCCACAGCGGGCCGCGGAACTCCGGCGGCGAGGTGACCGGCGCGCGCAGCGGATCGGTGTCGTTCACCGTCGCGCCCGGCAGCGGCGGGCCGGTCACCGGCCCGTCGGACGTGGTGAGCGCGGCCGACGTCTCCGCGAACGCGTTCACGCGCTGCACCGCCAGCGTGCGCGCGACCACCGCCGCCGCGAGCGTGGGCGGAAGCGAGGCGATCGCGTCGTCCACCGCCTTCGCCTCGGCCTTCGCGCCGGCCGACGACGCATCTGCCGAGATGTCGGGAGATGCGGACGCGGCGGCGTCGCCGATGAGGCCCGCCGGCGGCGAGCCGGTGAGGGCGGCCGGCGGCGAGTACTGCGGGGTGATGTAGACCCACAGCTCGTCCAACGGGATGCGCAGCGCCGAGGGGACGATCACGTCCTCGCCGGACGCGGCCAGGCCGAAGCCGGGGGCGACGTGCAGATACCACCGCTGCGCGGTCTCGCCCAGGGCGGGCGCGGCGTGCTCCGGCGGCCAGTGCGGCCAGATCTCGTGGTTGGTCACGCTCTCGGGCTGCACCAGCTCGTCCGCCGTCTCCAGGCCCACCTCGAGGCCGGAGACCACGCCGTGCGACAGCGTCTGCCCCGCGGTGGCGAGGCGGCCGCCGCGGCCCTGCTGCTCGCTCTGGAGCGCGGTGTCGCTCAGCGCGCGGCCGGTGAACAGGTTCAGGCGGCGGCGCCACCCCGCGTCCACCCGCGGCGCGATGGGCGGCTCGACCGCGGCGACGAACTCGCCCTCTAGACGGTCGTCGAAGGGGCGGACGCTCACGGCTCACCCGCCTGCCGCTTGGCGGTGAGCAGGGTGTTGAGCCTGGCGGGCGCCCTCGCGCCGGTGCCCGCCTTCGCGACCTCGGCGGCCAGGTCGGCCAGCTGCGCTCGCGGCGTCTGCGCGGCCACCGCGTCCAGGTGGGGAAGCGCGCCGGACTTGGCCAGGTTCTGCACCAGCTTGGGGTTCTCCTTCAGCTCGGGCTGCGCCTTGTCCAGCTTCGCCAGCCCCGCGCCGATGGCCGGGTCCGCGCGCGCATCGGCGGGCTTCAGCGGCAGCTCGGCGCCGCTGGAGTGCAGCGTATCCATGGCCGCCAGCACCAGGCCGTGCAGCGAGTCCTCCTTCACCACGCCGACCGCGGCGGCGGCGGGCTTCCGCTTCGATCCCCCCGGCGACTTCGAAGTGTCCACCGGCCCCGGCTGAGGCGCATCGCCATCCGCGGGCTTGGCGGACGCCGCATCTCCCGACCCCGCCGTTGCGCTCTCGTCGGGCGCGGCGGAGAGGGCGGAGCCCGCATCCGCGTCGGCGGTTACGGGCTGCGGCGCATCCGGCGAGAGCTTCGGCTTCGCCTCGGAGTCCGTCGCCTGGCCCGCATCCACCGACAACCCGGCCTCGTCCACCCCGGCCTCGGACGAGAGCGCCATCCGCTGCGTGCCCGCGAACGTCTTCACGCCGAACGGTGCGTTTTCCGTGAAGACCTGTGTCATTCCCGTCTGCACCTGCACGGGCACGCCGGTCACGTCGCCCTTGTACTGGAGGTTGCGGCGCCGCACGTACCAGAACATGCCCGACGTGGGGATCAGGCTGCGCCACTGGGTGTCTGCCGTCTCCTGCGGCGTGGGCACGGGCACCATCACCTTGGGCAGCCGCAGCCCCTGCAGCAGCTCCAGCGGGCGGCGCCCGGCTAGCACGAACGGCACCGAGCTGCCCGTGGGCCGCGTCACCGAGCCCAGCTGCGCCGCCAGCTGGCGGAAGCGCGACCGGCTCACGGGGAAGAGCATCAGCACCGACGTGCCGTCCAGCGCCTCGGCGCTCGCGGTCAGGTCGATGGGGGGCAGCAGCAGGCTCTCCTCCACCAGCGCCGGCAGCTCGTCTTCCGGCACGATGGAGAGGTCCACGTCCACCGTGGGCGGGAAGAAGATCTGCGTGAAGTCCGCCGGGTTCAGCGACGCCGCGGGCAGGCGGCCGGCGGGCGGCAGCGCCTGGAAGTAGTCCGACGCGGCGAAGCGTTCGCCCTGCGCGGCGCTGCGGCGAAGGGCCAGCACCTCGTTCAGGTGCGCGTCGTACTGGAGCAGGTGCGCCTCGCGCAGGGCCCGCGGCGCGAAGCCCAGGCCCAGCACGTCGCCGTGGTCGGCGCCCACCTCGCGGCGAACCATGTACGGGTCCACCCACTGCACCGTGCCGCGGTTCAGCAGCACCATCGCCAGGGGCAGCAGGGGCGCGGCGGGGCCGTGGGTGCCGCGGCTCACGAAGGTGTCGTAGGCCACTCGGGCGCGGCGGGCCTCGGCCGTGTTGCCGTTGCCGTCGTCCGGGTAGGGCACCAGCGTGACCGCCACGCCCTCCACGATCTCGCCGAACTCCACGCTGCGCTGGCCGTTGATGCTGGTGGGGTAGCTGGCGATGGGGTTGGCCGTGAACTCCACCGGGCGCAGGCCCACCACGTACAGGCCCGAGCGGTTGCGGGCGGGCTCGCGGGGAATCTCCATGAGCCCGAACGCCGCGTCGAGCCGCTGGATCTGCGGCAGGTCCGAGAGGTTGACGTTCAGGTCGCGGGGCAGCACCACCAGCTCGCCGGCCGGCGTCACCCCGTGCCCGCGGCCGATGCGCAGCGTGTAGTTGTCGCCGCGCTCCACCATCAGCCCGTTCACCACGCCGCTGCCGCCGGCGCGCCCCAGGTCGGCCTGCCGCGTGAGGAAGTAGTCCTGCTCGCGGATCAGGTCGCGGGCGGCGAGGAACCGGCCGTCGAAGTAGAAGGGGCGCCGCCGCCGCTCGTCCACCACCACGGTGCCGCGCAGGGCGTCCATCTCGGCGCGGTCCAGCTGCTCGCGCGCGGGTCCTCCGGTGGAATCGAACATGGTCAATCCTCGCTGGGTGTTGTCGGGGGGAGGGGCCCCCTCCCGGCTCGCTGCCCTCCCCCGCCGCCGCGCCGGGGGAGCGTTGTCGATCAAGAGTATTCCGCGCCTGGATCCCCGCCCGCATCCGTTCCAGCCGTCGGAAGCTTTCCCCCGTCCAGCCGTGGAACCCACGCCGCGTAGGGGTGCGATTCATCGCATCCGGCCACCGCCGCGGGACGCGAGAACGGGGTCTATCGGGTTGGATGACCGGCATTCGGCCGATGCCGCATCCGCCGAACCGGCCGATCCACATCAAGCGATTCCAACCAAAGCCGCCAGCAGATTCACATCCACCGATCCAGCCCGTGGACGGACCCCACTCGCCGATGCTTTCCGCCGATGCACGTCGAGCAAATCACATCTGCCGATCCCGTCCATGGATCCGTATCTCCCGATTCCGCCCGTCGATGCGCATCTACCTCCGCGCCGCTGATGCGCATCTCATCGGGTGATCGCCGGCGTCCGATCGACGGGGGCGATTCGCGTGGGCCGGTGCCCGTTCGCGGCGGAGGCGGATCGGATGCGATGAATCGCACCCCTACATCTCCAGGCGCCCCTTCGATTTACCCTGGTTTCCTAGAGCACCG
Source organism: Longimicrobiaceae bacterium (assembly GCA_035696245.1). Taxonomy (NCBI): domain Bacteria; kingdom Pseudomonadati; phylum Gemmatimonadota; class Longimicrobiia; order Longimicrobiales; family Longimicrobiaceae; species Longimicrobiaceae bacterium. The sequence goes on from DASRQW010000339.1 coordinate 10,736, forward strand.
GGGCCATGCGGGCCATGGGGGCGCTTTCCTGGCGGGTGAGCCAGGCGAGCGCGGGGCCGGAGTGGACGAAGCGGCGCACGTGGTCGTCCCAGGTCACCGGGAACGCGGCGTCGCGCACGGGCGCGGGCTGCGACGCGCCGTCCGCCCGCTCGCCCACGGAGGGGCGCACCGCGGGCACCACCATGCGCGAGAGCAGCACCTCGGTGCCGTTCTGCGTCAGCGCGTGCTCCGGCAGGCGGCGCACGCCCAGCTCGTCGTCGAACTCGGTGCCCTCGGTCCACCCGCGGTCCAGCATGGCCTGGTGCAGCGCGCGGATGCGGTCCTCGGGCGTCCCGTCCACCGGCACGTCGCCCCACGGAAGCTCGGGCACGGGCGGCTGGTCTTCCTGCCGCAGCAGCAGCGTCAGCTCGTGGTCGTCGCGCAGCCGCGAGGGCGACACCGCGTCGAGCGCCTCGTACGGCCCGCTCGCGAACGAAGGCGTCAGCCCGCGCTCGGCCTGGTGGAACGCGGCGAACACGTCCACCACGAAGCAGCCCGTCCACGGCGGCGCGGGGTCCGCCGGCACCACTCCCGCGGCGATGGCCTCGGCGCGCGTCAGGTAGCCCGTCTCGCGCAGCAGGGCGGACTGCGAGCGCAGCCATCTGCCGAGGCGCAGGCACGACGGCGCCGCCACCTCCACCATGCGGCCCAGCGGGTCCAGCGCCATGCCGGGCTTCACCGTCACGCGGTCGCCGTCGGCCGCGCCGCCGTCGCCAGCCGCGGGCGGGTCCACGCGCACGGCCAGGCCCGCAACGGTGCCGGTGCCGTGCAGGTACGCCAGGGCGCGCGCCAGCCGGGCGCGGTGGTACGTCTGCTCGGCGGTGAAGTCGTCGGAGCCGAGCAGCGCGCCGGTGGCGTACGAGACGCGGTCGGGGCGCAGCGCGCGGTTGGCCAGGGGGTCTCGCGCCGTCATTCGCGGGTCCTTTGCGGGTATCGGTTTCCGTGGCCCGGGCGGGGGGCGGCCGGCGGGGGCCTCATCTCGTCTTGATCGGGAACAGCACCTCGACCGTCACGTCGGCGGGGGCGCTCATCTGGCCGCGCTCGTTCACCACCTCCAGCCGGAACACGTAACGGCCGGGCTCCAGGCGCGCGTCCACCGTGGCGAAGGGCTCCCTGGTCTTCTCGCCGTCGCCCGGGAAGTCGAAGGGCATGCGGCTACTCCACGCGCGTCCACACGTAGGCCACGATGCTGCCTCCGGCCGGGTCGGTGCTCATCGTCCCGTCGAGCGTGAACGCCTGGCCGAAGTCCACCTGCTTGGGCGCCACCAGGATGGCGGTGGGCAGCGTGCGGTCCACGATGTACACGTCCACCTCGTCGGGCACCGACTCGTTGCCCGAGTCGTCGCGCACCACCAGGCGGAAGCGCATCTTCCCCACCGGGAAGGAGCCGCCCTTGGGCAGCTCCACCTCTACCTTGGCTTCCTTGGTCTCCTGCACGCTGCCGGGAAAGCTGAAGTCGGCCATCGTCCACGCTCCGTTGCTTGGGTGCCGCCCCGCGGGCCGGGGCCGGGGTCGGTCAGGGCAGGCGCTTCCAGCGGTACCACTCCAGCGTGCGGCCAGGGTCCGCGTGCGAGCCGCTGCCGTCCAGCTCGAACGGGTAGCCGCGCTCGGCCACGAGGGGCTCTCCCGCATCGGCCACGGGCGGGGCGGAGCCGGGCCGCAGCACCTGCACGCTGCCGCCCTCCAGGCGCGGGTCCAGCGACACGGGGGTGATCAGGAAGTCGCTGATGCCCACGTAGCTGCGCTCCACGCGCACGGGCAGGCGCGGCGGCCGCGGGCCCAGGTACGTGTCCACGCCCACGAGCGAGGCCATGCCCACCAGGAACGGGTAGGTGGTCGCCATCACCTTTGCCTGCACGTGGGCCGGCGTCTCGCGCTGCACCACGCGGGCGATGAGCCCCAGGTCCTGCGGGTCGACCTCCTGGTGCACGAGCACAGTGACGCGGTGCGCGAGGCCGTCGTACAGCGCGTCGATGGCGGCCTGCTCGTCCTTCGTCTTGGGCAGCGCGCCGCCGAAGCGGGCCAGGAACTCCTTGCGGCTCTCGTCGCCCAGGAAGAGCGTGTCGCCCACGTACGAGTTGCCGCTCACGCTGATGCCGCCCAGCAGCGGGTCCTCGTCCTCGCTCAGGTCCGCGCCCAGTATGGTCGCGAACGTCCGCCGCAGCCTGAAATCTTCCAAGACCACGATCTCCCCACCCCGCACCGCGCCGCCCGTCGCCAGGTCGAGCGCCAGGGCCAGGCCGCGGAGTGTCCCCCGCCGGCGCGCCATCTCCGGCGCCGCGGCGAGCAGGGCGCGCCGCCGGTCCGCCGCCAGCGCGGGGTCGAACGCCATCCCCACCCATCCCGCCACCCACTCCAGCGCCTCGGCGGGCGCGGTCCGCGGGTCGGTGAGCAGGTGCGCGCCGGCGATGCGGTCTTCCAGCGGGGTGAGGATGCCCTCGAAGTTGCCCAGGAAGCGGTCCAGGAAGTCCGGCGCGGTGGCCGTCCCCGGCGCGTCCGCATCCGGTCCGAAAGCCGTCTCCCGGTACAGCTCGGGCAGGTAGTTGTCGAGGTACGAGAAGCGCGACGCGTAGGCCCGCAGCGCCGCCAGCTCGGGAGATGCGCGGCCGGTGCCCACCAGCTCCACGCGGACCCACAGGTAGCGGCCCCGCAACGACCGCACGCGGCGGCCGGGGCGCTGCACGAGCACGGTGAAGAGGCCCGCCCGGTCGCGCTCGGGCTCGCTCTTCAGCATCCCCGGCTGGTACGCGATCTCCGACGGCTCCGGCACCCACGCGCCCACCGGCGCCTGCGAGCCGTCCGGCACGGCGAACGCGCTGCCGAAGCGGTGCTCGTGCCACTCGTCGGCCGCGATGGGCGACGCGGGCTCGTCCGTCGCCGCGAGGCGGACCACGATGCCGCAGCCCGCGGGGATGGCCGCCTCCACGTACAGCCGGTGCCACACCGTCTGCGTGCTGCCGCCGTCCAGGAAGGTCTTGCTCGACGCCGTGCCCCGCGCCGCGAAGTGCGGCAGCGACAGCCGGTTGAGCGGCCGGGGCGCCGCGTCCGTCCCGTACAGCGGCGGCAGGGAGAGGCCGTGCAGGAAGGGCCCTCCGTCGTGCCCCCGCAGTGGGTAGAGGTCGCCCACCGGCGCCGCCTCGCCCTCCCAGTCGTCGGTCGCGTACACGGGCGCCTCGTTCACGCGGGAGAGCAGGATCGCGAGCCGTCCGCCCGCCACCCAGGCGATGGAGAACGGGAAGCGCCCCCCGCGCAGGCGGACGGGCGGGCCGATGCGGTCCGTCTCCGGGTCCACCAGGCGCACCATCCCCTGCCCGTCGGCCGCCCAGGTCAGCACCGCCAGCCGCCCGTCGGGCCCGCACGCGATCCCCGCCGCCGTCTCGTTCTCCTCCCACGCGTCGGCGACGCGGACGGAGATGCGCGGCGGGTCCGGGTTCTCGTCCACCGGGCGGAAGGTGCCGGGGGAGTACGGGCCGTACGGCCGCTTGGGCCACAGCCCGCCGGTGGTGTGGGCGATCAGCCGCGCCGCGCGGTCCATCACCCACACGCCGCCTGCGGGATCGGACGCGACGCGCCAGGGTCGGAAGCCTTCGACGACGATCGTCGCCGGCTCGCGGCGCTGGCGGCGGTCCACCATCGCCATCTCCCCCCCTGTGGCCCCCGTCTCCACCGCCAGGTAGACCACGCCGTCGTGGCCCAGCGCGATGTCCGACGGGTCCTGCCCGCCCGGCGTGGTGCAGATGGGGACCTCGCCCTCGAGCGCGCCGGTGGCCATCACCTGCTTCTGGCCCGTGCTCCACCGCGCCCGCGTGCCGAACGCGTCGGCCGCCTCGGGAACGCGCTCCAGGCGCGACAGGGCCTCGGCCTTGTAGGCGATCCACGCGGGGGGGTCGCGGCGGCTGGCCAGGCGCAGCGAGCGGCGCTCGCCGTCCCACTGTACGGCCGGGGGGTCGCCCGGCCGGTGCCAGTGCCGCTCCTCCGCGAGGAGCCAGAACCGCTGCCCGTTGGAATCCATGGCTCAGCAGACGTCCGGGACCACCGGCACCGCCACGCCGCGCGGCACCCCGCCGCCCGCCGCGCCGCCGCCCGGGCCCGTCCCCGTCCCGCCGGTCGAGCCCGTTCCTCCCGTCGAACCGGTGCCACCGGTCCCGGTCCCCGAGCCGCCCGCGCCGGCACGGCCGGCGAACGGGTTGGGCACGCCGTCCAGCGTGGGTGGCGCCACGGGCTCGTCGAGCGTCACCTTCATCGCCAGCAGCTCCGGCAGCTGCCACGGATCCAGCGGCATCTCGGCAGAGGCGGCGTTGGCGGCGCGCAGGTTCACCCACGCGTTGCCCTGGCGGCCGAAGATGTTGACGCCCGCCACGCCGAAGACGCCGGGCACGCGCGCGACCACCACCTCCAGCTCGCGGTCGCGCACGGAGACGCCCAGGGGCCAGCCGGTCGCGGACGGACCGCCCGGCGCGAGCGACCAGAGGTACGCACGAAGCGCCTCGCGCACCGCGTTCGCCGTCACGTCGCGCCCGAAGCCGTCGCGCACGGTGAAGCTGGTGGAGACGCCGAGCGGGACGTACTCGCACCCGATCACGTAGAGCTCGGTGGAGATGGGGCGAACG
>DASRQW010000340.1 GCA_035696245.1 Longimicrobiaceae bacterium
CGCCTCCGACGCGCTGCTCGACCCGCGCGTGGAGCTGCACCACGACGACGTTGCGAACGTGCTACAGGCGAACGCCGGCGGATTCGACGCCATCATGCTGGACGTCGACAACGGCGCGGCTCCGCTGACCACGCGGGGCAACGCGTTGCTCTACCGGGCCGAAGGCATCCGGCGGGCGGCGGCGGCCCTGCGCCCAGGCGGGCGGCTGGCATACTGGGCCTCGGGCCCGGAGCCCGCGTTCGAGAAGGCGCTGCGTCGTGAAGGGATGACCGTGGAAGTGAGCCGGGCGCGGGCGCATCCGGGGCAGGGTATCTGGCACACGATCTACGTGGCCAGGCGTGCCGACTGACCTAACCGATGGATGAGACCTGGTTCGATGCGCGTCATACGGAATCCGGGTAGATCGACTTGCCTTCGCGGAGTCTTGCCGAAGCGGTCCGGACCATCGGTAGCAGCCCACGGAGGTGGGCTTCGCGCCGTGGTAGCCCGCGGCTTTAGCCGCCAGGGCGATGCTGGCCGCACCGATTCTCCCGGGTTTCGTATCTGCACCCTGCCTGAAAACCGAAACCGGCCCCGGCGAATAGCTCGCCAGGGCCGGTTTCTTTCCTGCCGGATCTCGCACTGGCGCGCGGTGCCCCTCCCTCAGAACGCGATCATGACCTTGATGGCTTCGCGGTCGTTCATCGCCCGATAACCGTCGGGGACGCCGTCCAGGTTCGTGACCCGGTCGAACACGCGGCCGGGCTGGATCCTGCCCTCCAGCACGTCCGGCAGAAGCTCTTCCATGTAGGCGCGGACCGGAGCGGGGCCGCCGGCGATGGTGACGTTGCCGAAGAACGTGGGCAGCCCCGCAGGGATCGTCTCCTCCTGGGGGACGCCGACGCGGCCCACCGCGCCGCCCGGCCGGGCGATGCTCATGGCCGTGAGCATACTCTGACCGTGGCCCACGCACTCCAGCACGGAGTGCGCGCCGAAGCCGCCGGTGAGGTCGCGCACGCGCTCGATCGCCTCCTCGCCACGCTCGCTCACGACGTCCGTGGCGCCGAAGTCCCGCGCGAGGGCGATCCGGTCGGCGTGGCGCCCCAGGATGATGATCCGCTCCGCGCCGAGCCGGCGGGCCGCGATCACGCCGCACAGGCCCACCGCGCCGTCGCCCACCACGGCGACCGTCTTGCCCGGGCCGGCCTTGGCCGAGAGGGCGGCGTGGTGGCCGGTCCCCATCACGTCCGAGAGCGTCAGCAGCGACGGCATCAGCTCGTGGTCGCGGCCCGCGGGAAGCGCCACCAGCGTGCCGTCGGCCTGCGGCACGCGGACCGCCTCGCCCTGGCCGCCGTCCAGCTCGGTCCCGCCCCACCACCCGCCGTGGATGCACGACGTCTGCAGCCCGTGCCGGCAGAACTCGCAGGTGCCGTCGGACCACGCGAACGGCGCCACCACCACGTCGCCCTTCTTCACCGTGCGGACCTCGGAGCCGACGGCCTCGACCACGCCGATGAACTCGTGTCCCATGCGGTTGCCGACCTCGCTGGGCTGCATCGACTGGTAGGGCCACAGGTCGCTGCCGCAGATGCAGGCGCGCGTGACGGTGACCAGTGCGTCGGTCGGCTCCACGATCCCCGCGTCCGGAACGTTCTCCACGCGGACGTCACCCGCGGCGTACATGACGGTTGCTCGCATTTACGAATCCTCAGTGTCTCGTGAATTTCAGCCGATGGGGTGCGCGACCACGGACTCCAGGTCGTCGCGAACGCGCCGCGGCTCGTCGTCTACCGGCATGTTCACGGTGTCGTGCACGCCGTCCAGCGCGCCTCGCGGGTCCGCGTCGAGCGCGGCGAAAAGCGCGTCGAAGTCCTCCTGCGCCGGCCCGGTGGTAGCCACCAGCTCGAACGTCTTCCGCAGCACCTGGTGCGACGTGAGGCTGCGGACCAGGACCTCGGCGATCTGGCGCCGCGCGATGACGCCGTCGCTGGAATCGCCCGCCTGGCGCCGGTCGCCCTGCAACAATACGAGCCGCCGCTCGTCCGCGCGGTTGTAGTCGAACCAGCCGGGGCGCACGATCGTGTACGGCAGCCCGCTGGCCCGCACGAGCCTTTCGCCGCGCCGCTTCCAGTCGTGCGCCTCGGTGCGGCGGTTGTAGTCGCCCGTGCGGTTGGTGACGCCGATCGCGGTCATCAGCGCAATCCGCGCCGTCCGCGAACCAAGCGCGCGCAGCACGTTGCGCACGCCGCCGTAGTCGACGCTCTCCGACCCAGCCTTGCCCGCGCCGTCGGAGCCGTGGGTGAACACGACGGCGCCGACACCATCCACCGCGGCGGAAAGCGTCTCGGGGCGCGTGAGATCGCCGACCGCCACCTGCGCCTCGGGCGCGAGCAGGCGCGCCCGGGCGGGATCCCGCACGAGTGCGCGGACGGCGTGCCCCTCCCGGATAGCTTCCTCCACGACGAGCTGGCCGATGCTGCCGGTGGCGCCCACGACCAGCACCGTCATGCGTGAATCGGTCATGCACCTCCTTCGCGTCCGGCGCGGCGGGGGGATTCCGTCGAGGGCGCGCTATCCGCCGCGCGCGCTCGTGGTTCGTGCGATCTCCCCCCGGCCGCCCGGTCGTCCCACTCACTTGGGCGCGAGCTCGCCGAACCAGTAGGCGGAGGTCACGCCCCCGTCCATCAGGAAGTCGCTGCCGGTGATGAACCCGCCGTCCGGGCCCATCAGCAGCGCGCCGACGGTGCCCACCTCGTCCGGCGTGCCCGCGCGGCCGGCCGGCGAGAGCTCGATCATGCGCCGGTATCCTGCTCCGCGCGGCCCGGTGAGCTCGTCCTTGGCGAGCGGCGTGATGATGATGCCGGGGCTGATCGTGTTGACCCGCGCGCCACGCTTGCCCCAGCGAACGGCCTCGGCCATCACGCGCAGCGAGTTGCCGCGCTTCGAGAGCTGGTACGCGTGGAGGGAGTCCGTCACCTGGCCGGGCTGGAGGAACGGAAGGCCGAGCAGCTCCTCCACGGGCGTCGTGGCCAGCGCGTGGTTCTGCTCCACGCTCAGCGGGGGGAGGCGATGCCCCGACTGCGACGCGATGACGACGCCGGCGCCGCCGCGAGCGATCACGTTGCCGAACTCTTCCAGCACGAGCGCCGTGCCGTACAGGTCGACCTTCAGGATCGTCGCGGGCGATGCCTGCGAGGGCGAGACGCCCGCGGCGTGGATGAGCCCGGTGACCTCGCCGAGGCTCGTTGCCGTCTCCACCAGCGCATGTACCGCCTCGCGCGACGACGCGTCGACCGTGGCGACGCTCACGTCGTACCCGGCGTTCCCCAGGACCTCTGCCGCCGCGTTCGCGTTCTCCGAACGCATGTCGGCCAGCAGGACGTGCTTCCCCACACCCACCCGGCGCGCGATGGCCTGGCCGATCTGGCCGGGTCCGATGACGACGATGACGTCTTTCATTGCGACTCCTCTCCTGAGCGATGTGCGGGCCGCGACGCATGCTACACGCCGCAGTGCTGGGCTTCCGCATGGGCTGGTGCCCCGGTGTCCGCAGGCGGATGCTCGTGGTCCAGGCGCGTGATCCGAGAGCCATCCCTTCCTCTCTGCCGAGGGGCCTGCTTGTTGGTAGCGAGAAGTCTACAGCGAGGGGATCGATCGATAAACTTGACAACGCTTATCAGGCTGATAAGCATTTCTTCACAACCATTCGCCGCACGGGCTGCTCGGCGCGTAGCGACTCGATGGCTGGCGGGAGGAACACCCTGACTGGTGAGTGAACGATGTCCGACGAGCTGGATGGGATCTCGACGTTCGTGGCGGTGGCGGAGGCAAGGGGCTTCCGGCCGGCGGGGAAGGCACTGGGCGTGAGCGGTTCGGCGGTGAGCCAGTCGCTGCGGCGCCTGGAGGAGCGGCTGGGGGTGGCGCTCGTGCAGCGGACCACGCGCAGCGTGCGCCTCACCGAGGCGGGCGAGCGCCTCTACGCCTCCGTACGCCCCGCGCTGGACGAGGTGCGGGCAGCCGTGGAGGCGGTGGGAGAGATGGCGGACGAGCCACGGGGCACGCTGCGGCTGACGGTATCCGCTTCGGCGGAGAGCTTCCTGCGCGGGCCCACGCTCGAAGGGTTCCTGGCCGCCTATCCCCGGGTGAACCTCGACATCATCGTGGGAAGCGAGCCGACGGACATCGTGGCGGGAGGGTACGATGCGGGGATCCGCCTGGGGGAGATGATCGACCAGGACATGGTCGCCGTCCCCGCCTCCGGGAGGCAGCGGATGGTGGTGGTGGGAGCGCCGGGCTACCTGGCGAAGCACCCCGCACCGGTGCACCCGCGAGAGCTCACCTCCCACGCGCGCATCAACTGGCATGCGGGCCCGGGCGCCACGCCGTACCGCTGGGAGTTCACGGAGGACGGCCACGATTTCTCGGTCGCCTTCGACGCCCGCGTGGTGACCAACGACATCGCCCTGATGGTCCGTCTCGCGCGCGCCGGCGTGGGGCTGACGATGGTGATGGAGGAGGTCGTCCGTCCCCTCATCGATCGCGGGGAGCTCGTCCCCGTCCTGGAGGAGTTCTCCACGCCGTTCCCCGGGTTCTACCTCTACTATCCGCAGCGGCGGCAGGCGTCGCAGGCATTGCGCGCGCTCATCGACCATCTCCTCCGCCTGAGGCAAGCCCGGCCGCCACGGTCGTGAGGGACACGCTTTCCAGTCTTTCCGAGTGCAGCATGGCGATACCAACGACGGAGGAGATTGACGATGCAGAAGCGCAGACTTGGTTCGGGGGCCTGGAGGTCTCAGCCCTCGGGCTACGGCTCGATAGGCCTGAGCTCAGCCTACGGCCCCGCGGCCGACGCTGCGCTCACGGGCGAACACAACGGCCGATCGAGACTTTGATCACCGACAGCCCATCGGGACTGGCGCGGTGTGCATATCCACTTTACAATACAAAGAGCTTTGATAAAACGATACACTCAGCAGGCCGAACCGGGTCGCCAGCCGTCCCCGCGATGCAGCCAGACGCCAGCCCGCGCCGCCGGACACGATGGGAACACCCCTCGCTGAACGCCACTTCTATCTCACGTACGGAGCCATGGAACTGAAGATCGAAGGCGTCTCCAAGACCTACGCCAACGGGGTGCAGGCGCTGCACGACGTGACCCTCACGATCCCGGCGGGGATGTACGGCCTTCTCGGTCCCAACGGCGCCGGCAAGTCCACGCTGATGCGCATCCTGGCCACGTTGCAGGAGCCGGATCGCGGCAGCATCCACCTGGGCGACCTCGATGTCGTCCGCGAGAAGCACGCGGTGCGGCAGACGCTGGGCTACCTGCCGCAGGAGTTCGGGGTCTACCCGAAGGTGAGCGCGGAGGAGCTGCTCGGCCACTACGCGCTGCTCAAAGGAATCGGAGGCCGCCGGGCGCGGAGGGAGGTGGTGGAGGCCCTCCTGCGGCAGACGAACCTCTGGGAGGTGCGCAAGCAGAAGCTGGGCGGGTACTCGGGTGGGATGAAACAGCGGTTCGGCGTCGCCCTGGCGCTATTGGGCAACCCGAAGCTGATGATCGTGGACGAGCCTACGGCGGGCCTGGATCCGGCCGAGCGAGTG
>DASRQW010000341.1 GCA_035696245.1 Longimicrobiaceae bacterium
CTACACGCTCCCCCTCACGCTCCAGAGGTGCCTCGCGGCGGCCGATCCGAGCGATCTGAACCCCACTCGCACGACCGACCCGAGATCGCCTGTGAGCACAGTTCTCGGATTCTGAGCACCCGATTTTCAACAGACTTCTAGAGGAGCAGCGCTTCCATGCGGTGGGCGTGGACCATGTCCTCGGCGGGCGACCAGGCGAACACGGTGAAGCGGCCGTCCTGCGATGCGACCAGGGCCAGGGCGTCGCGCTGGTCGCTCACGAACTGCGCGGCGGACAGGTGCCGCGTGCCGCCCAGCTGCGACGGCGCGACCACCTGCGGCACGTTGCCCAGCACCGGCTCGGTGACCGTGATCCGCTCCACCGCCGCGAAGCCGTCGCGCCGCATGATCTTGGCACCGAAGGCGAGGATCGCGTAGTCGTCGGTCATCACCGCGGCGCCGTCGACCGCGGTCAGGCCGGCGACGGCGTCCACCAGGTGGCGCACGTCTTCCTGCCACGCCCCGTGCTCCGGCTCCGGCGGCGGAGCGTCCAGCAGGCTTGCGAGCGTGGAGAACGACGGCGCCACGGCATACGGCACCGGCTTCACGATGGACTCGCGCCACTCGTCCGCCCCCGCGGGCACCACCAGCAGCGATCCGCCGCGGCCGTGCTCGCGCATGGAGATGGCGAGCTGCACCAGCTCCGGCCGCAGCTCCACGCGCGACGCGCGCGAGTCCAGCCGCAGCCCCGCCGGAACGTCGCCCTCGCCGTCGCAGCCGGGGAGGCAGGTGCTCACCTGGTCCAGCACGTCCATGCGGTTGCCGCGCAGCACGGCGATGTTGCCGTACTTGCCGAACTCCTCCGCCCGCCGGTACTTGAGCACCAGCAGCCCGGGCTCCACCACCTCCAGCACCAGGCAGAGGTCCGGCAGCACGCGGGTGGCGCCCCACACGCACATCTCGCCGCCGTGGCGCCACACGCCCAGGTGGATACCGGGCCGCTCCACCGCGGGCGCCAGGCGCGCGAGCGGCGCCGGAGCGAGCGGGAACGGGTGCTCGAACCGCAGCGGCTCGCCCGCCAGCTCCGGCGGCACCAGCGCCAGGGAGATGCGCGGCGAGCGGCCCTCCTCGCGCAGCAGGCTGGCCCAGAACGCCGTGTCCACGATGGCGGCCACCGCCTCGGCGTCCGGCGGCGGCGCGCCCGCGGCGGGCAGATAGCGCGCGAAGAAGTCCGCCACGGCGCGGGCCGCGGCGGCGGGAACGTGGGAGTACGGCGCTGTCTTCACGATTTCGGGCGTGACGGGCGGTTCCGGATGGATGCGCGGCGTGCGTTCCCGCCCCGCGCGCGCGGCCCCACGACCGGACGCGAAATGCACGCCGCGGTGGCGTACCCGCAGCCGGACGTGACGGCTGATCGCGGCGCCGAGGGGGTGTCGCAGCGGAAGGGATGCCCCCTCCCCCGGCCCCTCCCCCGCAAGCGGGAGAGGGGAGAACTGCTTGCGGGCGTGGAGGTTAGCGCCAGTTTTACATGCTGCGCGGAGGGCAAGTTCGTACTCGCAGCTCGCCGAGAGATGGATGTGCCGCCGGCCGCCGCTTCCAGAGCGCGTCACCGCGCGCCGATGCTCGACGAGGCGCCGCCCGACACGGCCCAAATCGCGCAACCCTCGACCCCACCGTGATCTAGCTCCCCTCCCCCAGGCAGTTTTGGGGGAGGGGCTGGGGGAGGGGGCACCTCCCCGCACCCCACAAAATCAAATCGGCCCCCGACAATCTCGGAGGCCGATCCTTTCTTCTCCGCCGGACGCGGTTACGGCTTCGCTGCGGCCGGAGCCTGCGTCGCGCCCACCATCGCCTCCAGCCGCGCGAGGCGGGCTTCGAGGGCGGCGTTGCGGGCCTCCAGATCGGCGATGCGGGCCTGCTGGGCGGCGGAGCGGTCGTCCAGCGCCTTCACCGCGGCCATGTTCACGCCGTCGATGTCCACCGTGTTGATGAGCAGGTTGCTCTCGCCCACGCCGAACGCGGCGGCGAAGTCCTGCGCCATGGGGCCCACGTGGCGGATGGAGCGCGCCTGCGTCTTGTAGTTCCACGTGCTCACCGGCACGCGGCGCAGGCGGGCCAGCACGTCCTCGCCGTCCAGCGCCAGGAAGTTCTCCTTGCGGTTCCGGTCCGAGATGCTGCTCCACGAACCGCCGCCCGCCGCCACCTCCACGCCCGACGACAGGTTCTGCGACGTGTAGAACTTGATTCCGCCGCAGCCGCGGGCCACGAACTGGTTGTTGGCGGTGGGAAACACCGAGTCCGACGAGAAGCCGGCGCAGCCGTCGCCCAGCACCACCGAGCCCTGGCGGTTGGCCGTACGCGCGTTCTTGCCGATGGCCACCGAGAAGTTGCCGCTGGCGCTGTTCTGCAGGCCGATCGCCACGCCGAACGAGCCGTTGGCGATGCTCGGCCCCAGGACGATGGCGGCGAGGCCGCCGGCGATGGAGCTGGGCCCCATGGCCAGCGCGTCGTCGCCCGTGGCCTGCGCGCCGCTGCCGATGGCGACCGCGCCCGTCGCCGAGGCGGTGCCGTTGAAGGCGAGCGACCGGTCGCCGCTGGACGTGCCGCTGTTGCCCAGCGCCACCGACTCGTCGCCGCTGGCGGTGGTCGTCAGGTTGGCCGCGAACGAGTTCGCGCCGCTGGCGCGCGCGTTCTCGCCGAACGCCGCCGAGCCGGCGCCCACGTTCGCGAGGTCCCAGTACGCGGAGCCGGAGCTCTCCACCTTGCCGGCGCGGAAAGCCCACAGGTTGGGAAACCACATCATGCGGACGCCGGCACCGGTGGCCGGGATCAGGCCGCTGCCCGCCGTGCCGCGGACCACGAAGCCGGCGTCGGTGTTCAGGCGCAGCAGGTTCACCCCGGCCTTGCCGACCGCGAACGCCGAGTCGGCCTGCGCGTGCGCGCCGGACGCGGCGGCGGCGAGCGCCGCGGTGAGCAGGGTGGTGCGGATGCGGAAGCTCATGGGGAGGTCGGGGAGACGATGTGCGTGTGGCTCCGCCCGCGCGGGCGGGCGGGCGGGCGGCAGTTCCGGAAGGTACGGACGTATGCGGAACCCTACACGCCTGTTCCCCGGCGCGCCAGGGGAGGCACGCGCCATTCCCCGCGATGGCTCGTCCGCGTCCCGCAGGCACATCTACCGAAGAGACGGGCGGATGTCTCCTCCGCGAGCCGCTGGCGTGAGATGGCCTGCGAGCTACGCCGCCGGGGTCGATGGAGCACCGTCCGCCAGGCGAGCTACCGCGGCGGCTTCGCCATGAGCGCCGAGTCCGCGGGGAGGCACTTGGCGTGGGCGGTGCACACCCAGCGCGGGTGGAAGGGCCGCACGCGCTCCCAGAGCGCGGCCACGCTCGCCCGGTCCTGCTCCTCGTCCGCCGTGAAGATGCGGGCGGCCGCGTGCAGGCCGAAGAAGCGCGCGTACCGGATCGCGTCGCCGCCGAACAGGACGCCTCGGAACAGGTACGCCGTGCTGCCCGCGGTGTGGCCCGGCGCCAGGAACGCGCGCACCGTGTCGCGCCCGAAGGCGAACGCCGTGTCGCGCGAGAAGGGCTCCACGCGCACCTCGCCCGGCCACGGCCCGGCGTTGCCCCACAGCCTCTCCGCCACGCGCGACGGTACGTCGCGGTGGTGCGCCGCGCCCTCGAACAGCGGCACCTCGGCGGCGGAGAGGTGGAAGGTCGCGTTGGGCAGCTCGCGCCACCCGGCGATGTGGTCGCGGTGGCTGTGCGTGAGGAAGACCGTGCGCACCTGGTCCGGCCGCACGCCCATGCGCCCCAGCGCCCGCCGCAGCTTGCCGCGCGCGCCCGTCCAGCCCAGGTCGATCACCACCACGCCGCTGTCCGTCTGCGCCAGGTACACCATGCTCGACCACGGCCCCGCGGTGGGAAACGCGATGGCGCGCGGCGGATCCTGGATGCGCCGCAGGTTGCGCGTGCACCCGCCAAGCACAGCGATCAGGACCAGAACGGCGGCGGGTCGAACGAAGCGCATTCGGAAGATGCAGTGAGTGCGATGCTCGCCGCTGGACATGGAGCGGCCGACGCGGCGCGGATGACCGGGAGATGCGCCCCGATCCACCGCATTTCTCCCTCCCCCAGGCAGTTTGGGGGGAGGGCCGGGGAGGGGGCCCGCGGAGCTTTCGGCAGATGCGAAGCCTTCCGCCAACCGACGAAACAGCCGCGGCCCGGCAATATAGCGGGGACGCGGCTGTTTTCACCTGCGGGACTCGTAGCAGCTCGCTACGCGGCGAGGGGCTTCCGGGGATGGATGACCGGGGCCGGCGCCGGAGCGGCGGAGAGCGACGGCGTCTCTTCCGTGACGGTGAAGCGGGCGACCTCGGCCTCCAGCTCGCGGGCGATGCCGGCCAGCTCCTGCGCCGATGCGCTCATCTCCTCCATCGCGGCGTTGATCTCCTGCACCGCGGCCGCGGCCTCCTCCGCGCCGGCGGCGTTGGCCTCTGACGCGGCAACCACGGCGGCCAGGTCGGCGTCAGAAGCGGCGCCGCGCGCCTCCAGGCCCACCGCCCGCAACGCCTCGCGGCTGGCGTCGGCGATGCGCGCCGCCGCCGTCCCGATGTCGCCCACGCCGGCCAGGCTCTGCTCCACCACGCCCACGATCTCGCGCATCGCCCGGCCCGCATCTTCCGCCAGGCGCGCGCCCTGCTTCACCTCTGCCGTGCCGTGCTGCATGCCGTCGACCGCGCGGGCGGTGGCGTCCTGCACGCCGCGGATCAGCTCGGCCGCCTCTGCCGCGGCCTCGCCGGAGCGGTTGGCCAGCACGCGCACCTCGGCCGCCACCACCGCGAAGCCGCGGCCGTGGTGGCCGGCGCGCGCCGCCTCGATGGCCGCGTTGAGCGCCAGCAGGTTCGTCTGCGCCGCCATGTCGGTGATCACGCCGGTGATGCGGCCCACGCGGTCCGAGAGCTCGCGCATCTCCTCGATCTGCGCGGCGGACTGGAGCACTGTCTCGCGGATGCGCTCCAGGCTGCCCACCGCCTGCCCGATCACCCGCGACCCGTCGCGCGCCACCGTCACCGCGTGCTCCGACGCCGCCGAGACGCCGGCCGCACGCTCCGCCACCGTATCGACCGAGCCCACCAGCCCGCCCAGCGCCGCCGCCATGCGCTGCGTGTCGCGCGCCTGCTGCTGCGCGCCCTGCGCCACCCGCGTGAGCGAATCGGCCACGCCCTCCGCCGCGGAGGTCACGTGCTCCGACGCGGCCGAGAGCGCCTCGGCCACGCCCAGCACCTCGCCGGCGCGGCCGCGGATGGCGTGCACCACCCCGGCCAGGCGCCCCGTGCCGGTGTTGATGGCGCGCACGGCGTTGCCCACCGCGCCCACGCCGCCGTCCGCGCGCGCCGTGAGGTCGCCCGCGCCCAGCCGCTCGGCCATGCGCACCAGCTCCTCGGACTGGCGTGTCTCGGCCTCCAGCCCGCGCGCGATGTAGATGAGCACCGACGCCTCGAACACCACCCATGCCGCGTGCACCGCCACGATGTGCCAGCCCATGTGGTCCGCGAAGACGTAGACGTGCGCGCCGCCCATCTGCAGCCCGTGGAAGCCGGCATGGTGCAGGGCGGCCACCGTGGCGCCCCACACCACCACGCGCCAGTCGCGGTACACCAGCAGGAACGCCAGCACGGCGAAGATGTGGAAGTGCGTCTCGATCATGCCGTGCGTCTGGTGGATCAGCAGCGCCGACATGAGCAGCAGCGCCGCCCCCAGCGTCATCCGCGACGCCACCGAGCCCGGCTTCGCCCACGCCACCAGCAGCCCCGCCGCGATCAGCCCGCCGCCGAACACCAGCGCAGCGAACCACGTCCCATACAGCGGCGCCAGCGCGAGCACGAGCGGAGCGTGCGCCAGCAGCAGGCGGCTCAGCAGCCGGTCGCCGTCGCGGTAGCCCGCGGCCAGCAGCGCTCCGTCCGCCAGGCCCACGCCCGCTCCCTCGGCTCGACTCGCAGCTTCGGGAACCGCGGCCGGCATCTTCAAGGTCGGATAGAGCATCTGTATCGGCATCGTCCATTCGGTGCCCGCCGCGCCCGCGGTATCTCCGCGGCACGTCCTGCCAAACGTGCAACGCGCGTCCGCAGCTTATGGACGCACGTTCGGCAAACATTGTACAAACAATTTGCAAGAAGCCCACCCGCGGTCCTCGCAGGCGGTGGTGCCCAGCCCGCGCACGCGTGATTCACCGGCGCGTGCGCGACGGGCCAAATATAGGTTGGCGTGGGCCCTCCTTGCACCCCGCGCTCCGCTCCCGCCATGCCGCACGCCCGCGTCAATCGAACGTGTCTGAGACGGAGGCAGGCCGCCACTCGCGTCCGGGTTTGCAGCCCGGCCTTCGCACTCCCGCCGCCACTCTGTCTCCGCCAACTCCCGCCATCTACGAACGAAAGGACGGCCGCCGCAGCAGCCGTCCCTCCTTCGTTCCCACGGTGCGAAACCGGCCTCGTTCGGTCCATCGCGAGCCAGCCCGAAGACCGATTTTGCCCGGCAGGCGTCAACCGGCTTTTCGCGGCCGTCCGCCCTTCGCTCCATTCACGCGGGAGGCGGCCGCCTTCTCCTCGGACGGCACGCGCGCGAGGGCGCGGGCCGCGAGCGTCGCAGACGACGGTACCTCGGTAACGGTGTAGCGAATTCCATGTTCGGAACAGGCTTTCTCGAACTCGTCGGCAGACGCGGCGAATTCCCGCCGAAGCTCGTCCACGCTCGTCCCCCAGAAATCGAACCCGCCAGGCACGACGTTCACGGTAGACCCGTAAAGGCTCTGCGTGTCGGGGTCGAACTCGATCTCGGCGGCGTACGGCCCGTATCTCATCATCCCTCGATCCCTCCTTCACGCAGGAGTGCCCTTACGTTCCGCACCATGGGCCTGGGCGCCTCTTTGCCGGGGTGCGGGCGGTGGAACACGCGAGCGACCCCGTTGAGGGCCACGAGCACCCTGCTTCCCGCTCGCTCCTCGACCACCGCCCCGAGCGCTATGAGCATAGCCTCGATGGACGTCCATTCGATGCTCGCGAGCGTCGGCTCCGCGAAGACCTGTGCGAGCGTGCGGCGGTGCCGCGCGTTCATCGAACCATAACCCGACGCTGGGTTTTTGCCAATGGTGCAGCGCGGGAGGCGCGCCGGGGGCGGACGGCAGTGTCGCCCATCCCCTCGGACGCAGGCCTTCTCAATGCCCGCCGTGGCCGGCGTGCCCGCCGTTGCCGGAGAAGTACGCATTGCACTTCGCCTGCCCGTCGGGATCGTTCGCGTCGTACGCGCAGACGTTGCGCATCATCCCCTGGTCCTCGTGGATCAGGACGTGGCAGTGGAAGACGAACGGCCCCATCGCCACCCGGGGGAACTTGAAGCGCACCACCACCGTGTCGCCGGCGAAGTTGCCGTTCCCGTCGGGGTGAACGCCCAGCGGCACGTTGTCGCGCAGGAAGTTCTCCGTCACCGGCACGCCGTTGATGGAGACGATGGTGATGTCGGTCTGGTGGATGTGGAAGGTGTGCCGGTTGCCCGTCTGGTTGACGAGCGTCCACTCCTGCACCGAGTCGATCGGCACGTTGATCGGCGGCTCGTCTGGCGAGTAGATGGTGCTGTCGATTCCGGCGGACGTGTTGCCCAGGAACTGGTAGGTGAAGCGGCGCTTCTGCACCGACGCCGCCTCGCGCAGCGAGCGGATCGTCGCCAGCGCCAGCGCGTCGTCACCCGCAGGCTCCGGCCCGGTGGGCGGAGCCGCCACGGCGGACGCGGGCCGCGCGCTGCCCAGCGGAAGGGCCTCGGTGACCAGGTAGCCGAGCGTGTCGGTGGGTCCCGGCGTGGATGCGTCGACCGGCGCGGTGATGAAGGGCACCCGGGAGACGGTGGCGGGCGGCGCCTCCACGATCACTTCAGCCCGCGACCCGGGGGCCAGGTACAGCGAGTCCACCCGCAGCGGGCGGGTGAGGTGGTTGCCGTCCATCCCCAGCAGCGTCCACTTCATGCCCGGCAGCTTGAGGTTGACGAAGGTGTTCGCGTCGAAGTTCCCGATGTGCCAAAGCTCCGGGTGGCCGCGGCGCACCCGCATGGTCACGCAGGTGCTGCCGTTCACGTTCAGCAGCGGATTGCTGTTGCCGTTGAAGGTCATGTCGCGCACCAGCAGGGTGCGCTCGCGCACGCCGCGGTACTGCGGGAAGTAGGTGAGGATGCTGCCGATCATCAGCGCGCCGCTGAGCCCGCCCGCCACCTGGGTGGAGGTGTTGCCGTGAGGGTGGGGGTGGTACCAGTACATGCCCTCGTGGTTCACGTCCACGGGCACGGGGAAGTCGAAGTACCAGGCCGTGTCGCGCGAGATCTTCACGCTGGTCACGTTGTCGCCGTGCACGGGGTTGGGCGTGACCACAAGGCCGTGGTAGTGCTGGTTGGTGATGGCGATCGTGCTGTCAGGCTGGTTGGCGTTCGGCACCATGGCGTTGACCACGTACAGCCGCAGCGTGTCGCCCCGCTCGATGTGGATGGTGGGGGCGACGAAATGGCGGTTGTAGACGTTGGTGGTGAAGGTGCTGTCGCCCACGCGGTAGGTGGCCGGAGCCATCCGCAGCGTGTCGCCGTGCGCGTGCATGGTGGGCGGTTCTACCAGGTCGCCGCACTGCTGCTGCGCCGCGGCGCTCAGCGGGACGAGCGCGGCGGCCGCCAGCAGGGCGCCGCACCACGGGAGACGGATCTTGGGCATGCTTTCTCGTCGGGAAGGTCCGGGCGGGTGCAGCCGCCCGTGGGAGAGCCCGGCCGCCGCGGGCGCGCCGGCGGGGTGTGGAACGGGCGGGGACGGGGAGCCGGCGGATACCGGGCTCCCTATCCCCGCCCGTCGAGTCGTGCGTTCCGACGCTGAAGCGGGGCGCGTCGACAGCGCGGACGTCCGACGACCTCGGATGGACGGGCCGTCGATAGGCGGATGGGGGGCGGATGCGCAGCGCCGCCGCCCCCGGTGCGCTCAGTGCCCTGCGTGGCCGGCGTTGCCGGAGAAGTACGAGTTGCACTTGTTGGGGCCGTTCGGGTCGCGCGGATCGTAGACGCAGACGTTGTGCATCATCCCCTCGTCCTCGTGCTGCAGGACGTGGCAGTGGAAGACGAACGGGCCCTCGGCGATGGGGTCGAACACGAAGCGCACCACCACCGTGTCGCCCTCGAAGCCGCCCTTGCCGTCCGGGTGCACGCCCAGCGGCACGTTGTCGCGCAGCACGCGGTCCGGTTCGGCGACGCCGTTCACCGACACGATCCAGAAGTCCGTCTGGTGGATGTGGAAGGTGTGCAGCGCGTCCGTCTGGTTCACCAGCGTCCACTCCTGCACCTGGCCCCACGGCACGTTCACCGGCGCGTTGGTGGGCTCGTACTGCACGCTGTCGATACCCGCCGACGTTTCGCCGAGGAACTGGAAGGTGAAGCGCTGGCGGCCCACGACCTTGGCCTCGCGCAGGAAGCGCAGCGTGTCCGCCACCGAAGCGTCCTCGCCTGCCGGCTGGCGCCCGAGCGCGAGGGCGCGGGCCCGCTGCGGCGCGGTGCCCACCAGGTAGCCCAGCGTATCCGCGGGCGCGGTGGGCGCGGGATCCACGGGCGCGGTGATGAGCACCGTGCGCGTACCCGCCGGCGGCCCGGTCACGATCACCTCCGCGCGCGAGCCGGGGGGCAGGTACAG
>DASRQW010000342.1 GCA_035696245.1 Longimicrobiaceae bacterium
TCGGGCCGTGCGCGGCCGGTTCATACGGAACTCGGGTAGATCGGCTTGCTTCGCGAGTCTCGCCGAAGCGGTTCGGACCCTCGGTAGCAGCCCGCGGAGGTGGGCCTCGCGCCGTCGTAGCCCGCGGCTTTAGCCGCCAGGGCGATGCTGGCCGCACCGATTCTCCCGGATTTCGTATCGCTCGCCGTCTGGTCGGTGAAGGGGCATCCCCCGCGCGCAAAAACGGCCCGGACCACTTTCGTGATCCGGGCCGCTCCACATTCGCCAACTTGGTTAAATCCACCTGCCGTTCATCTACCGATCCATGCTACGCCTGCCGATCCGTGCTTACCAGATCTTCACGCGCTGCTCGGGAGCCACGTACATCTTGTCGCCCGGCTGCACGTTGAACGCCGCGTAGAACTCCGGGATGTTGCGCAGGATGCCGTTCGTGCGGAACTCGCCGGGCGAGTGCGGGTCGGTGAGCAGCTGCTGGCGGAGCGCCTCGTCGCGGTAGCGGCTGCGCCAGATCTGGGCGAACGCCAGGAAGAAGCGCTGGTCGCCCGTGAGCCCGTTGATCACCGGCGCCGGCTGCCCGTTCAGCGAACGGTGGTACGCCTTGAGCGCCACCGCGATGCCGCTCAGGTCGCCGATGTTCTCGCCCAGCGTGAGGCGGCCGTTCACGTGCGTGCCCTGCACGGGCTCGAAGGCGCTGTACTCGTTGGCCAGCGCCGTGGCGCGCGCATCGAACGCCTGCGCGTCGGCCGCCGTCCACCAGTCGCGCATGTTGCCCTCGCCGTCCGAGCGGCGGCCCTGGTCGTCGAACCCGTGGCTGATCTCGTGGCCGATCACGGCCCCGATGCCGCCGTAGTTCACCGCGTCGTCGGCGGTGGGCGTGAAGAACGGAGGCTGGAGGATCGCCGCCGGGAACACGATCTCGTTCATCGACGGGTTGTAGTACGCGTTCACCGTCTGCGGCGTCATGCCCCACTCGGTGCGGTCCACCGGCTTGCCCAGCCGGCTCACCATGCGGCGGTACCCGAAGCGGCTCACCCGCATCATGTTGCCCACCAGGTCGGTCGGCGAGACGGTGAGCGCCGAGTAGTCGCGCCACTTGTCCGGGTAGCCGATCTTGACCTGGTACGCCGCCAGCTTCTGCTGCGCCTGCGCGCGCGTGGCGGGGCTCATCCACTCCAGGCTGTCGATGGACGTGCGGTACGTCGCCAGCAGGTTGCCCACCAGCTGCTGCATGCGGGCCCGCGCCTCCGGGCGGAAGTTGTCGGCCACGTACATGCGGCCCGCCGCCTCGCCCAGCGAGCTCTCCACCACGCCGATGGCGCGCTTCCAGCGCGGACGGTTCGCCTGCAGGCCCTGCAGCGCAGTGCCGCGGAACGCGAAGCTGGCGTTCACGAACGGGCTGCTGAGCGACGGCGCGTACGCGTCCACCAGCTTGAACGTCAGGT
This sequence comes from Longimicrobiaceae bacterium, assembly GCA_035696245.1. Classification (NCBI taxonomy): domain Bacteria; kingdom Pseudomonadati; phylum Gemmatimonadota; class Longimicrobiia; order Longimicrobiales; family Longimicrobiaceae; species Longimicrobiaceae bacterium. The sequence goes on from DASRQW010000342.1 coordinate 1,443, forward strand.
AGCGCTTCAGGTCGGCCAGCGACGCCTGCTGGAGGGCCTTGTCCATCGCCGGGAAGAAGTCCGGCTGGCGCACGATCACGGCGGGCGTGGCCTGCGTGCCCGTGGCCGTGATGTAGCGCGTCCACGAGAAGCCCGGCGTCAGCGCGTTCACCTGCGCCACGCTCATGCGGTTGTACGTGGCCTCGCGGTCGCGGCTGCGCGCGCGGTCCCAGCTCGCCTCGGCCAGTGACTTCTCGAACGCGAACACCGCCTGGGCGGCGCCGCGCGGGTCACGGTCGCCCGTCAGGCGGAACACCGTCTCCAGGTACGTGCGGTACGCCTCGCGGTTGCGCTCGAAGTTGGCGTCGGGCTTCAGGTAGTAGTCGCGGTCCGGCAGGCCCAGGCCG
>DASRQW010000343.1 GCA_035696245.1 Longimicrobiaceae bacterium
CCGCGACGCCGGCGAGAGCTGGGAGCCGCTTACCGAGGGCCTGCCGCAGCAGGACGCTTACGAGACGGTGCTACGCGACGCGATGACGACCGACGGGCACGCGCAGGCGGGCATCTACTTCGGCACGCGCAACGGCAAGCTCTTCGGCTCGGCAGACGCGGGCGACACCTGGCGCGAGATCAGCGACGCACTGCCGCCCATCGTGTGCGTGAAGGCCGCGGTGGTCGGCAACGGCGCGTCGTAGCCGCAGCACGGAGCCGATCCCCGGCTTCGGCGAACCGATTCAGGAGACGTGAGATGGGAATCACCGTGGCGCTGCCGGGCGCGTTACTGCCGTACGCGGGCGGACGCTCGGAGGTGACGCTGGAGGACGGCTGCCGCACGGTGGGCGACGCGCTGGGTGCGCTGGCCGCGCGCCACGCGGGCGTGGTGGACCGCGTGATGGACGAGAGCGGCGCCGTCCGCCAGCACGTGAACGTCTTCGTGGACGGCGACAACATCCGCTTCCTCGACGGCCTGGACTCCGCCGTCGCCGACGGCAGCACCATCACCATCTTCGCCGCCGTCAGCGGCGGGTGAGGCGGGACGGTGGATGAAAGGCGGATGATCGTTGCTGACGGAGGGAGCCGGGCAGCGCATTTCCCGTGATCGCCGGATGGATTTTCGATGGATGAGGAACGGCCCGTTTCGCGAGGATGCGAGGCGGGCCGTCTGCTGGTTATGCGAAGATCGGGTTGCGGGCCGTCTATTTGCGTTTGGTCGCGCGTTCCGGTTTCCACTCTGGTATGGATCGTCGCATGAACTCGTCGAACATGGGAACGGTGAAGGCCGTATCCCCGAAGGACGGGCTATAGATCATTCCTTTGCGTATCAACCCGTTGCGGAGCGGGGCCATCGCGGTCACGGCGGCGCCGAGCACGCGCGCGATGTCGCCCGATCGGTGGGGTCCGGGACCGAGCTCCGCCATCGCACGCACGTAGTCGCGCTCGCGCGGGGTGAGGCGGTCCAGCCGGACGCGAAAGAACCCGGTATCGAGTTCCTTCACCGCTGCCTGCGTGGCTTCGGCTACGTCGGTCGAGCCGATCGGGGAACCGGAGGCCGTGTCCCACACTCGATAGCCCCACTCCTGCAAGAAGTAAGGGTAGCCCCGGGTGCGCTCCACGATCTCGCCAAGGGCCTCGGAGTCGATGTCCGCCCCTTCGCGCCGGATCGGCTCGCGGATCGCCTCCTCGGCGGCCTCGCGCGAAAGCGGCCCAACCTGCGGATAGGCGAACAGCCGCTCCGCGTAGGACTTGGCTTCTCCCGCGAGTGCGGCAAGCTGGGGCAATCCGGCGCCGAACATCACCAACGGCAGCCCCTTCTGCCCTACTTTGTGGATCGATACGATGAGCGCAGCAAGGTCCTCGGCGGACAGGTACTGCACTTCGTCGATGAATAGCACCACCGTCTGGCCACCAGCCCGCGCCGCCTCCGCGACAGCCAGCAGCACCTCGGGAAGATCGGATTCCAGACTGCCGGAGTCCGCCGTGCCGGTTGCGGCCTCGACGCCGAACTCGATGTCTCCCACGGAGATCTTGAACGCACTCGTGAATGCGCGGAGAATCCCCAGCGCCTTGACGGCGAGAGCTTGCGCCCGCTGGGATCGGCTCCACTGGAAGAGCATCTTCCGCAAAGGCGGTACGAGCATCTCGGCCAGCCGCCGGTTCTCCGGGGCCTCGAGCGTAATGGTCTGATACCCCTTCTCCTCGGCGATCTCGGCGATCCGGTTCAGGAGCACGGTCTTCCCGACTCCACGAAGCCCAAGAAGCATCTGGCTTCTGGCCGAACGTCCGTTGGCGATCCGCTCCAGCACCACGGCGGCATCGTCTACGATCTTGTCTCGCCCCGCCAGCTCGGGCGGCCGGGTTCCCGCCCCCGGCGCAAACGGATTAGATGCTGGATTCATAAATCCTATTCAGATCTTTGGAGGTTTATCGGTTCGTGAGATAAACTAGATAAACTCTACATACAACGCAAGTAGGGGTGCGTCGGTTGGCGACAGACGTGACGAGGATGCCTGCGTAGCAGCGGATCCCATCTACCGTGACAAAGCGGGTTTCTCGCGGCCGAGCGGGTGTGTGGCAGCGCCTCCGATTCGCGGCTCGCACGACGTTAATGGAACAACGACATTCCGAAGCCGTGTCGCACGCCTCGGCCATCCACCCGCTCAGCCCGCGGTGGGCGCCGAAGTACTGCGCGTCGTCTTCGCCGGGCATCCGCAGTCCGTTCTCGGGATGGACGGGCATATGTCTGCGCGATTCTCCCGCGTTCGCAGCTTGAACGGCGGACCAGCTGACGGGGGCAGAGCGGCATGGCAAGCGCGGGCGCTTTCCCGGAATGCATCGCGCGGGGTATTCTATGGAAAGCACGCGGGCGGCGGCGGTCACACCTGAACGGCGAGAGGCGGCGATGGCAGCGGACACGCGCACCTATCGGATTCCGCACGTGGTGATCGTGGGCGGCGGCTTCGGCGGCCTGCAGGCGGCGCGGGCGCTGCGGCACGCGCCGGTCACGCTCACGCTGGTGGACCGCCGCAACCACCACCTCTTCCAGCCGCTGCTGTACCAGGTCGCCACCGCCGCGCTGTCCCCGGCAGACATCGCCACGCCCATCCGCAGCGTGCTGCGGCGCCAGGCCAACGCCGAGGTGCAGATGGGCGAGGTGGAGACGGTGGACACCGCCGCGCGCGAGGTGGTGCTGGGCGACGGGCGGCGCCTGGCGTACGACTTCCTGATCGTGGCCACCGGCGCGACGCACGCGTACTTCGGCCATCCGGAGTGGGCGCCGTTCGCGCCGGGGCTGAAGACGGTGGAGGACGCCACCGAGATCCGCCGCCGCTTCCTGCTCGCGTTCGAGGCGGCGGAGCAGGAGCCCGACCCCGAGCGCCGCAGAAGCCTGCTCACCTTCGCCGTGGTGGGCGCCGGGCCCACGGGGACAGAGATGGCGGGCGCGATGGCGGAGATCGCGCGCCACTCGCTCATCCGCGATTTCCGCCACATCGACCCCAAGACGGCGCGCATCATCCTTCTGGAAGGCGGGCCGCGGGTGCTGACGGCGTACGACCCCTCGCTCTCCGAGAAGGCGAAGTGCGCGCTGGAGAAAATGGGCGTGGAGGTGCGGACGGGCGCCATCGTCACCGGCATCGACGTGGAGTCGGTGCACGTGGGCGGCGAACGGATCCCAGCGCGCAACGTGGTGTGGGCGGCGGGCGTCACGGCGTCGCCGCTGGGCAAGGCGCTGGGCGTGCCCACCGACCGCGTGGGCCGCGTGCTGGTGCAGCCGGACTGCTCCATCCCCGGCCACCCGGAGGTGTTCGTGGTGGGCGACCTGGCATCGCTGGCGGGCAGGGGCGGCCAGCAGCTGCCCGGCGTGGCGCAGGTCGCGATCCAGCAGGGCCGCGCGGCGGCGGAGAACATCCGCCGGCTGCTGAAGCACCAGCCCACGCAGCCGTTCTCGTACTTCGACAAGGGCAACCTGGCCACCATCGGGCGGCGGAAGGCGCTGCTGCAGACGGGGAAGATCAAGATCTTCGGCTGGATCGCCTGGATGGCGTGGCTGTTCATCCACATCTTCTTCCTAATCGGCTTCCGCAACCGCATCAGCGTGTTCGTGCAGTGGGCGTGGTCGTACCTCACGTGGCAGCGCGGTGCCCGCCTCATCACCGGCGACGTGGGCCCGGAGCTGGCGCCGCCCGGCCGCCCGCTCGGCGCCCCGCACCCGGGCAACCGCCGCGTCGCCGAGGCCCGCCAGGCCGAAGCCGGCGGCACCACGGCACCGGCCGACGACGAGTCCCCCGGCTACATGAGCGGCGACCGAGACCAAGCCGCCGCCCCCGGCGCCAAGTGACGTTTCGGGAGATGCGGAGCGAGCCCGGCCTGGGGGTCGGACCCGCGGCAACGACTGCGCAAAACCCGCAGGCGGGAACCAGTTGCGGATGCCGGGGCCTTGTGCATTTGGCGGAGTGCTTCCGCATTCGGAAGCACCTCGGATGCGATGAATCGCACCCCTACACGCCGCGCCGTCCCTGCGAGGAGCAGCGTTTCACGGTTCGGCACAGGAGTGTAGACGACCGCGCAGTTCCTTCCTCGACCCGCCCCCCCGCAGCGCGAAGCGCGAGTCGCCACCGCTCCGGCGGCGAGGCGTCCAATCGTAGAGCGCGGAGCCCCCAGCATCTGTGGACGGCGTGCCTTCCCCCGCTTGCGGGGGAGGGCAGGCGAGTGGAGCGAGCCGGGTGAGGGCCCCTCTCCACCACCGCCGCGCCCTGGCCACCTTCGGTCGCGCAGGCGTCTCATACGAGCGCATCCGCTACCCTCGCGCGGACGCGTTGGGCGATGTCGCCGCGTTATGTCTGACGCCGTCCGCATCGCCCGTCGGACGCGTGGTCGTAGCCCACGGCGCGGGAAATGACGCGCTGTTTCCGCTGCTCGACATCTTCCGTGCGCTGGTGGGGGGCGGGTTCGAGGTGTTCGCGTTCGACCTGGACGGCCACGGCTGGGAGAGCACCACGTGCTTCTCGGCAGATGCGGTTCGCACCGCGATTCCCGCCGCGCTGGAGCAGGCACGAGCTGGCCGTCCTCCGCTTCCGATCTTCCTCCTCGGCCACAGCCTCGGCGGCGCGCTCGTCCTCTCCGCACTCGGCGCATCGGTGGATGGCGTCGAGGCGGCGGTCGTGCTGTCCGCGCCCGTGAGCGTGGAGTTCTCGCTGCGCAGCTCGGCCGCGGAGCTGTGGCGGTTCTTCCGTCGCGAGACCTGGACACAGCGGGCCGGCTATGGGTTGTGGGGCGTGGTCCCGGCCGTCGGCTTGCTGAAGCGCCGCGCGTATCCGTTGCGCCTCGCCGCCGAAGCCGCGGGCTCGTTCGGCTACGTCCGTACGATCCAGAACCTCTTGGCGGATCTCGACATCGCCAGGGCCGCGCGCCGCATCCGCATCCCCGTGCTACTGGTGTACGGCGGTCACGACGCGCTCGTGCCGCCCGCGCAGGGCGACACGCTCGCGGACGCGATCCCGCGCGCCGAGCTGGTGCGCCTGCCGCACGCGTCGCACTACGGCGTGCCCGTCGCGCGGGAGACGCCGCGCATCGTCGCGGGCTGGCTCGCCGCGCGCGTCGCGGAGCTTTCGGATGCGGAGGATGTGGACCGCCCTGCATCTCCCGGCAGTGTTGCGACCGATGAAGCATCGCCCCGCCACACATCTCCCGAACCGATGGACGGCGTGCTTCCCCGGCGGTTGGCCGTCGAATCGGTATCTCCCGAAGCCGGGTCGTGTGAACGGGTTGCGGTTGATGCGGGGCGGGTCGAGACGATGGGGGCGCGGTGAAGATCGACGTTCACGCGCACCTGGCGGGGGTGGGCACGGGCGGGTCCGGCTGCTGGCTGTCGCCGGCGTTCGCGGCACGGCCCACCGTGCGCTTCCTGCGCTGGTGGACGGGCATGCGCGACGAACGTATGCGCGAGGATGCCGACGCGGAGTGGGCGGCGCGCCTCGCCCGCGGCGCGCGCGAGGGCGGGCTGGACCGCGTGGTGGCGCTCGGCTTCGATGGCGTTTACGGACAGGACGGCGGGCTGGACGAGGCTCGTTCGCAGATGATCGTGCCGCCGCGGTGGGTGTTCGAGGCGTGCCGCCGCCACCCGGAGCTGCTGCCAGGCCCCGCCGTGAACCCCTTCCGCCGCGACGCGCTGGAGCGGCTGGATGAGTGCCTGGAAGGCGGCGCCGTGTTGGTGAAGTGGCTCCCCGCGACGATGGGCATCGACCCGTCGGACTCCCGCATCTCCCCGTTCTACCGGAAGATGGCGGATGCGCGCCTGCCGCTGCTGGTGCACTCCGGCGGCAGCGAGCGCACGTTCGCCGAGGTGGAGCCGCGCTTGAAGGACCTGACGCTGCTGCGGCTTCCGCTGGAGATGGGCGTGCCGGTGATCGTGGCCCACACCGGCGTGCCCGTGCTCCTCTCCGGCGACCCGGACCAGCTGCCGCTGCTTCGGGCGATGCTGCGCGAGTTCCCGCACCTTTGGGTGGACAACTCCGGCATCTCCAACCCCAGCCGCTTCCTGCACCTCCCCCGCCTCGCCGCCGACGCGGAATTCGTCTCGCGCACGCTGTACGGGAGCGACTTTCCGGTGCCCACGAACTCCTTCTACTACCTGCGGCAGCTGGGCGCGCGGACCGTGGCACGGCTGGAGCGCGAGCGGAACCCGTTCCGGCGCGACGTGGATATGAAGCGCGCGCTGGGCTACCCGGACGAGACGCTGACGCGCGCCGCGGCGGTCCTGCCCAACCTGCACCGCTGGGGCGCGGCCTTGCCGGGAGATGCGCCAGCCGCGAGCTTCCGGGCCGTTCCGGACGACATCTGAAGCACGAAAGAGCCGCATGACCGAAGGATTCCGAGCCGCGAGCCGCCTGCTCGCGGCCTTTTTCGCCGCACCCCTGCTCCTCGCGCCCGCCCGCGCCGCCGCCCAGCTGCGCCCGCTGGAGCCGGTGGAGTGGCGCGTCTTCCAGGGCGCGAACGCATTCTCGGTGGAGGTGGGGGGCGCCGCGTTCCGCGACCAGCGCGCGAGCCTGGCCGGCACGGAAGGCGACCTGATCGAGGCGGCGAACTTCACCGTCGCGTGGCGGACGGGACGCATCTCGCTGGAGGCGGCGGGCACGGGGCAGCGCTTCTTCCGCGACCGGCGCCGCTACGCCGCGCCCGATCCCGACGGGCACGTGGACCCGTCCATCGGCCCGCGGCGCCACGACTCCGGCGACTACCGCATCTCCACCGCGGTGCGGCTCACGCCGGACGCGTCGCGCGTCGCCGCGCTGCTGCGGTTCGGCACGCGGCTGCCCACGACGGACAACATGACCGGGCTGGACCGCGACGCCACGGATTTCTTCGCCACCGTGGGCGCGCGCGGCACGCGAGGCCCCCTCGCGCTCTCGGCCGAGGCCGGGCTGACGATCGTGGGAACGCGGCGGGCGGACTTCGAGCAGGACGACCTTCTCGTCTACGCCGTGCGCGCGGAGTACGCGGGCGGGCCCGTCACGCCGACGCTGACCGTGCTGGGCCAGCAGAGCGGATCGGAGCACCGGCAGATCCGCGGCAACGAGAACCTGGGCGAGGCGCGGCTGGGGCTGCGTGCCGGCACGCGACGCACGTTGCGGGTGGAGCTGGTCCGCGGCTACACGCCGGTGAGCCCCAGCACGGGCGTGATCGTCGCCGTCGGGACCGTCCGTTGAGCCGGGAGATGCGCGGCGGCTCCGCGGCCCGGCGGCTTCTCGCGGTGCTGGGAATCGCCTCCGTCGCGGCGGGATGCCATCCATCTCCCGGCCCGTCCGCCAGCTGGCCGATGCGCAGCGACACGGCGCCCGCGAGAGAGAACTCGCCCGCGCAGACGTCCAAGCCCTACGTGGTGATGGTGTCGTTGGACGGCTACCGGTGGGACTATCCCGAGCGCTACCACACGCCCGCGGTGGAGCGGATCCTGGCGACGGGCGCGCGGGCCGAGGCGCTGGTGCCCGTCTTCCCCACGAAGACGTTCCCCAACCACTACTCCATCGCCAGCGGCACGTACACGGAGCACAGCGGCGTGGTGGGGAACGAGATGTACGATCCCGCGTGGGACCGCCGCTTCCTCTCCTCGCGCCCGGAGACGAGCACCGACTGGCACTGGTACGGCGCCGAGCCCATCTGGGTCACGGCCGAGAAGCAGGGGATGCGCACCGCCGCGTTCTACTGGCCCGGCTCGGAAGCCGCGGTGGGCCGTGTTCGGCCCACGTACTACAAGACGTACGACGCCGCGGTCCCCGACACCGCGCGGATGCGTGCCGTGCTCGGCTGGCTGTCGATGGAGCCCGCGCGGCGCCCGCACCTGGTGCTCGCCTACCTGTCCGACATCGACGACCAGGCACACAAGCACGGCCCCGACGCACTCGAGGTGGCCGAGGCCGCGCGGACGGTGGACGGCGCGCTGGAGATGCTGTTGGACGGAATCGCCCGGCTGCCCATCCGCGACAGCGTGAACGTGCTCGTCGTCTCGGACCACGGGCTACAGCAGGTGGATACGGCGCGGATCGAGTACCTGGCCGATTCCGCCGAGCCGGGCGACAGCACGCGCGTGGTGGTCGCCGGGCCGTACGCCCAGCTCTTCTTCCGCGGGGACGCCGCGCGCGAGGAGCGCGTGTACCGTGCGCTCGCCGCGGGCATGCGGCACGCCCGTGTGTACCGCCGCGCCGACATCCCCGCGCGCCTGCACGTGCGCGAGAGCCGCCGCGCCGGCGACGTGCTGGTGATCATGGACCAGGGCTGGATGGTGGATACGCGGCGCCCCACGAAGGCCCGTGCCGCCTGGCAGCTCAACCAAGGCAACCACGGCTACGACCCGCAGGTGCGGACGATGCACGGGATCTTCCTCGCCACGGGCCCCGCCTTTCGCCCCGGTGCCACCGTGGGCCGCGTGGAGAACGTCAACGTCTACCCCCTCATCGCCCACATCCTCGGCCTCCGCCCCGCCCCGCACGTCGACGGCCGCCTCTCCGCCCTCCGCCCGCTCCTGCGACGTTAGGATCCGGCGGGGGGAGGTAGTCGGACAGTGGCATCAAACCTGCTTTGCATCGCAAAGCGCTTGACGAAGGGCTTTCGACTCACCATCTTCCCAGACATGGCAAAAGTCCACCCGATCCGCCCGCCGGTAGAGGAACCACCGCTCGAGCTGCACGCTCGCGCGATGGACAACCTGCGCTTCATTCGCGAGACGATGGAGCGCGCGGGAAGCTTCACGGCGGTCTCCGGCTGGGGCCAGGTGGTGATCGGCTGCGTGGCGCTTGCCGCCGCCGCGCTGGCCGGGCGGATGGGGCCGGGCGCGGGCTGGCTCGCCCTGTGGACGGCGGCGGCGGTCCTGTGCGTGGGCATCGGCGTGGTGTCGACTGCGTGGAAGGCGCGCGCGGCGAAGGTGCCGATGCTGTCCGGCCCGGGCCGCAAGTTCGCGCTCAGCCTGGCGCCGCCGCTGGTGGCCGGCGCGGTGCTCACCGCGGTGATGTACCGGGCGGGGATGGGTGCCATGCTGCCGGGCACGTGGCTGCTGCTGTTCGGCGCCGGGATCGTGACGGCGGGGTCGTTCTCGGTGCGCGTGGTGCCCGCGATGGGCGTCTGCTTCATGGCGCTGGGCGGGGCGGCGCTGTTCGCTCCGGCGGGGTGGGGCGACGCCTTCATGGCGGCCGGCTTCGGCGGGCTGCACGTGGTGTTCGGGACCGTGATCGCGAGGAGGCACGGTGGGTAGGGCCAAAGAGGCACCCCGCAACGGGGAGGAGAGGATGCCGACGGGACTCACCAGCGTGGCGGGCAACCCCGAGGCGGGTGCGCCCGACTTCGACCGGCTCATCCACGAACGCGTGCGGCTGGGGATCGTGAGCGCGCTGGCGGTGAACGAGTCGCTGGCGTTCAACGAGCTCAAGGACATGCTGCGCACCACCGACGGCAACCTCAGCGTGCACGCGCGCAAGCTGGAGGAAGCGGGCTACCTGCACTGCACCAAGAGCTTCGAGGGCCGCGTGCCGCGCACCGAGTTCCGCCTGACCCGCGACGGGCGACGCGCGCTGGAGCAGTACCTGGACCACATGGAGGCGCTCATCCAGTCGGTGCGCGACCGCTGAGCGGCACCCCAAATTTTTTTGCCAGGATACTTTACGATGCAAAGAGCTTTTCAGAAAGCGGGCTTCCCCGGCATCCACGCGGCCGTGATCATGGACGGCAACGGACGCTGGGCCACGGCGCGCGGCCGGCCGCGGGCGATGGGTCACCGCGCGGGCGCCGCGGCGGTGCGGCGCGTGGTGGAGGCTGCGCCGGAGCTGGGCATCGGCACGCTCACGCTGTACGCCTTCTCGGCGGACAACTGGGGGCGGCCGCCACGCGAGGTTTCCGCGCTGATGCGGCTGTTCCGTGCGTACCTGGCGGCGGAGACGCAGCGCTGCCTGGAAAGCGGGGTGCGCATGAGCGTGATCGGGCGGCGCGACAGGCTGCCGGGCGTGCTCGTCCGCTCCATCGCCGCAGCGGAGGAAGACACCGCCGTGGGCACCCGCCTGCACCTCCGCCTAGCGCTGGACTACTCCGCGCGCGACGCCATCGTCCGCGCCGCATCTCTCGCACTCGCATCTGCATCCACGTCTCGCGGCGCATCTGCCGGTTACCTCGCATCTCCCGCATCCGCTGATCCCGTTCGATCCATCGAATCCGGCGGATCGCGGTGGATGGGCGGCCGTTCATCTACCGGAAACGTGGGGGAGATCGGGACGGGGGATGCAGACGCGGTCGCGCGGGCGGAGTTCGCGCGGCGGCTCGGCGCGGCGATGCACGCGGGGGAGCCGGCCCCGGACGTGGACCTGCTGATCCGCACGGGCGGCGAGCAGCGGCTGAGCGACTTCCTGCTCTGGGAGTGCGCGTATGCCGAGCTGCTCTTCTCGCCGCGCATGTGGCCGGACTTCGACGCCGACGCGCTCGCTGAGGCCGTCGCGGAGTTCCGCGGCCGCGAGCGCCGCTTCGGCCGCGTCCCCACCGCCGCCGCAGGCTGACGCGCGTCCGGAATCTCCGAGGCCGGACGCGACCTCGGGAGATGTGGTGCACGTAGATGGGACGGATTCGCGGATCGAAGGTGGAGGGCGCTGAACGGCTGGCGTGAGATGCGGGACGACGGATCGGCCGCGCGAGCGGGTGCAGTCGAGGAGGGCGGCGGGTGATCGGAAGGGGATCGGAAGGGGATCGACTGAACGGCGCCGAGGACGAAGGATGAGCGAAAAGCAGGTCGGTGGAGATGGAGCGAAGCGGACACTCACCTCGGATGGGAGATGGGATGATGGACCCGACTTTCAACGTGCAGGGCAGCGCCGCGCTGGGCGTGCTTGCCTTCCTGGGCACCGGCGCGC
>DASRQW010000344.1 GCA_035696245.1 Longimicrobiaceae bacterium
TGCGCTCCACGCCCAGCTCGTCCACCAGCAGGTCGAACGGGATCTCCTGGTGCCCGTACGCGCCCAGCATGGTGGTGCGCACCCGCCGCACCGCCTCGCGGAAGCTGGGGTCGCCGGACAGGTCGGTGTGCAGCGCCAGTGTATTGACGAAGAAGCCGATCAGCCGCTCCACCTCGGGCCGCGTGCGCCCGGCGATGGGGGTGCCGACCACGACGCTCGTCTGGCCGGACCAGCGCGAGAGCACGACCTGGAACGCCGCGAGCAGCGTCATGAACAGCGACGCGCCCTCCTCGCGGGTCAGCGCGTTCAGCGCGTCCACCGTGTAGAGCGGGACGAGGAACTTGGTCGTCGCGCCCTCGTAGCGCTGCGTGGGCGGGCGCGGCCGGTCGGTGGGCAGCTCCAGCACCTCGGCGGCGCCGGCCAGCTGCCCGCGCCAGTACTCCAGCTGCCGCTCCAGCGCCTCGCCGCTCACCTGCTCGCGCTGCCAGAGCGCGAAGTCGTGGTACTGGATGGGAAGCGGCGGCAGCGGCGACGGCTCGCCCGCGGCGAAGGCCGCGCACAGCACCCGCAGCTCGTTCAGGAAGATGCCGTTCGACCAGCCGTCGCCCACGATGTGGTGCGTGCAGAGGATGAAGACGTTCGAGCCCGGCCCCAGCTTCACGAACGTGCAGCGGATGAGCGGCCCGTGCTCCAGGTCGAACGCCCGCATCCGCTCGCCCGTGGCGATGCGGCCGGACTCCGCGCGCACCTCTTCCGGCGGCAGGCCGGAGAGGTCGATGAACGGCACGTCGATCTCCAGCACCGGCAGCACGTGCTGCACCGGCTCCTCGTCCACCGTGCGGAACACCGTGCGCAGCGAGCCGTGGCGGCGCACGATCTCGTTCACCGCGCGGCGCACGACGTCGATGTCCCAGTCGCCCGGGAAGGCGTCGGGGACGGCGATGTTGTAGACGGGGTTGCCCGGCTCCAGCTGGTCCAGGAACCAGAAGCGCCGCTGCGAGAACGAGACGGGGTACGTCTTGGCCTCGCCCGCCTTCTTCTGGAGGAGCTTCGCCAGCAGGCGGCGCTTCTCCTCGGGCGACATCAGCGTCTGCTCGGTGGGGCCACTGCTCATCGGTATGGAGTCTCTCTGCGAGCCGGCTGGAATCGTCCCGACGCGTCTGCCGGGCGCCTCGCCAAGCGGCGGCGGCGCCCGGCGGATGTGCCGCGGACGTTCGGAATCTCCCAAGTTGTCACTTCACCCGCCCCAACACCCAACCGTAAGCCGACTAGTTTTTGCGCGGCATGGCGGGTGGGATGCGGTAGAGCGGGGGAATGCCCCTCCCGCTCCCTCAGACTTGCACCCTCCCCCGCAAGCGGGAGAGGGTTGGGTCTGCGCGGGCCTCAAACCTCCGGACGACGGATGCTTGTCGTGCGGACGGTGGCGCGATGGTCACGCTTCCGCTCGGCGGCTGGGCGTCCGGGTGATGCACGGATGCGCGGCCGAGCGTCATCTACCGCGCTGCATCTCCATACGATCACGGGAGATGCGGGGCGTTCTCGTGCGTCAGTCGCCCTCGGCGGCGGGGGCGGCGGCGCGGCGGGCGTCGCGAGAGACGCGGGCCAGGCGCGGGGCCGCGGGGCCTTCGGGATCGCCGGCTTGGGCGGCGGCGTCCACGCGCAGCGCCATCTCGGCCACGGTGGGCGCTTCGAAGACGGCGCGGAGGGGCAGCTCCACGCCCAGCACTGTGCGGATGCGCGACATGAGCTGCGTGGCGATCAGCGAGTGGCCGCCCAGCTCGAAGAAGTGGTCCGTCGCGCCCACCCGCGGCACGCGCAGCAGCTCCGCCCAGATGTCCGCCAGCGACTGCTCGGCGGGCGTGCGCGGCGCGACGTAGCTGTCCTCGCGCGAGGCGTGCTCGGGCGCGGGAAGGGCGCGGCGGTCCACCTTGCCGTTGGGCGTGAGCGGCAGCGCGTCCATCGCCACGAAGGCGCTCGGCACCATGTGGTCCGGCAGCGACGCCTTGAGATGCGCCCGAAGCTCGGCCACGTCGGGCGCCGCGGCACCGTCTGCCGTCGCGAAGTAGCCGACGAGCCGCGTGTCGCCCGGCGCGTCCTCGCGCGCGATCACGGCGGCCGCTGCGATGGACGGGTGCGAGGCCAGCGCCGCCTCCACCTCGCCCGTCTCTACGCGGAAGCCGCGGATCTTCACCTGGTGGTCCAGGCGGCCCAGGTACTCCAGCACGCCGCCCTCCGTCCACCGCACCCGGTCGCCCACGCGGTACATCCGTGCCCCCGGCTGGCCGGAGAACGGGTCGGGGATGAAGCGCTCGGCCGTCAGCGCCGGCCGGTTCAGGTAGCCGCGCGCCAGCCCGTCGCCCGCCAGATAGAGCTCGCCCTGCACGCCCACCGGCACGGGCTGAAGCATCCGGTCGGCGATGTACGCGCGCGTGTTCGCCACCGGCCGGCCGACGTAGACCTTCGCGCCGCCGCGCTCCACCTCGGACCACGTGGAATACGTCGTATCTTCCGTCGGCCCATAGAGATTCAGCACGCGGTCCACGTGGCCGAGCTCGTACAGGCCCTGCGCGAGGGCGTTCGGCAGCGCCTCGCCGCCCAGGTTGAACGTGCGCACGGTAGTTGGGATCGCGTCCATCCGCAGCAGCTCCGCCGCGGCGGAAGGCACCATCGTCGCCAGCCGCACGCCCGCATCTACCGAAAGCTCCGCGAGCGACAGCGCATTCTCGACCAGGATCAGCTTCCCGCCCCAGCACAGCGTCCCGAAGATCTCCGCGACCGACACGTCGAAGCTGATGGACGTGGAGCCCAGCGACGCCGAACGCTCCGCATCAGAGACGGCCTTGCGCAGCCAGTGCAGCAGCACGGACGTGCTGCGATGCTCGATCTGCACGCCCTTCGGCTTCCCCGTCGATCCGGACGTATAAATCGCGTACGCGGCGTTCTCCGGCCGCACATCTACCGAGAGGTTGTCGTTCGGTAGATGCGCGATCTTCCCCCAATCCGCATCTACAGAAACCCCAACGGCTTCGGTGGATGGGAGATGCGCGGCGACGGACGACTGCGTCAGCACGACCGCTGCTCGCGAATCCTCCAGCATATACGCGATGCGATCCTCCGGATAGTTCGGATCGACCGGCACGTACGCGCCGCCTGCCTTCAGGACGGCGAAGAGCGCGATGATCATCTCCGGCCTGCGCTCCATGCACACGCCGACCAGCGATTCGGGGCCGACGCCGAGGGACTGGAGATGGTGCGCGAGCTGGTTGGCGCGCGCGTTCAGCTCCGAATAAGTAATCGCCTCCGCCGCGTGCACGAGCGCCACGGCATCGGGCGTTTTGGCGGCCCGCGCCTCGAAGAGCCGGTGGATGCACGTGGACGGGTAGTCCCGCGCCGTGTCGTTGCACTCGCGGAGGACCTGCTCCCGCTCCTCGTCCGAGAGGATGTCGAGGGTGGAGATGCGGCGGTCGGGGTCTTCCGTGGCGCCGATGACCAGGCGCTCGAACTGCTCGACCATGCGCTCTGCCGTGGCGGCGTCGAACAGGTCGGTGCGGTAGTCGATGCGCACCAGGTACTCGTCGAGCCCCTCGTTCGCCGTGAGCTTCAGGTCCGAGACGGCGGTGCCCGACGGCGGCAGCGTGTTGCGGAACGAGATTGCGGACGGCCCGGCATCTCCCGGTCCGCCATCTGCCGATTCGGGGTCGTGTGCCTCGGCATCCACACCCGGCGGCGGAGCCTTGCGGGCGGAGTTGTGGGCGAACATCACCTGGTACACCGGCGCGTGCTCCAGGCTGCGCTCCACCTTCAGCTCCTCCACCAGCTTGTCGAACGGCAGGTCCTGGTGCGCCTGCGCGCCCAGCATCACCTCGCGGACGCGGCGCACCATCTCGCGAAACGTGGGGTCGCCCTCCAGCCGTATGCGCACGGCCAGCGTGTTGGCGAAGTAGCCCACCACGCCCTCCAGCTCGGAGCGAGGGCGGCCCAGGATGGGCGTTCCCACCACCAGGTCGTCCTGCCCGGACCAGCGCTGGAGCAGCACGGCGTACGCGGCCAGCATGGTCATGAAGCCGGTAGCGCCCTCGCGGCGGCTCAGCTCGCGGACTGCCGCGGCCACGCCGCCGCCCATCTCGCAGTAGCAGGCGGCGCCTTCCGACCCCAGCGTGGCGGTGCGCGGCCGGTCGGTCGGCAGCTCCAGCAGCGGCGGCGCGCCGTCCAGCACACCGCGCCAGAACTCCATCTGCCGCGCCAGCTCGGCCCCCTGAAGGTGCCCGCGCTGCCAGATGGCGAAGTCCGCGTACTGGAGCGGCGGGTCCGGCAGCGGCGAAGGCTGGCCGGCGGCGAACGCCTCGTACAGCACCTCCATCTCCGCTTGCAGCCGCTCGAACGACCAGCCGTCGGTGACGGTGTGGTGCACCACGAGCACGAAGACGTGCCGCTCCGGCTCCAGCCGCAGCAGCCGCATGCGGAAGAGCGGCCCACGCTCCAGGTCGAACGGCTCGTTCACCAGCGACTTCACCCGCCGGTCGAACGCGTCCAGCCGCTCGTCCTCGTCGCCGCCCGGCATGTCCTCCACGTCCATCGTCACCGGGACGGCGGGGTCCACGACCTGCACCGGCTCGCCCGCGGCCAGCGCGAAGCGGGTGCGCAGCGCCTCGTGGCGGCGCACCAGCTCGGCGGCGGCGCGGCGCAGCGCGTTCACGTCCAGGCGCCCGTCCAGCACGCGGGTGGCGGGCACGTTGTACGCGGCGCTCTCCGGCTCCAGGTGGTGCAGGAACCAGAGGCGCTGCTGCGCGAACGACGCCGGGAAGGTGCGGGGCGCGGCGGCCTTGCGGCTCAGCAGGCGTGCCAGCATCTGCCGCTTCTCCTCGGGCGAGAGCGGCGCGGCGCCCGGGGTGTCCTGCGTCATGCGGCGTGCTTCCGGGGTGCGGCGGGACGGGAGATGCGGGGCGTCACGGCTACGCCTCGGGTGGGCGCACGCGCCCCTCGCGGGCCACGCGGACGATGCGCGGCGCCTGCGGGCGCGCCGCCTCGGAGCCGGAAGCGGCGTCGAGGTGCGCGGCGAGCGCGGCCACCGTCGGGCTCTCGAACATCGTCCTCAGTTGCAGCTCGCCGCCCAGCACGGTGCGGACGCGCGACACGACCTGGGTGGCGTTCAGCGAGTGGCCGCCCAGCTCGAAGAAGTTGTCGTTCACGCCCACGCGCTCCACGCCCAGCAGCTCGCTCCAGATGGCCGCCAGCTTCTCTTCCGTGGGCGTGGATGGCGCTACGTAGGCGGATTCCACCCCCGCCCGTTCCGCGTCGGGCGCGGGCAGGGCGCGGCGGTCCACCTTGCCGTTGGGCGTGAGCGGGAACGCGTCGAGCGTCACGAACGCGGCGGGCACCATGTACTCCGGCAGCCGCTCCAGCGCGTGGGCGCGCAGCTCCGCCGTCCCCGGCGCCTTCCCCTCGTCCGCCGGCACCACGTAGCCGACGAGGCGCAGGTCGCCCGCGGCGGACTCGCGGGGCACGACCACAGCGTCGGCCACGGCGGGGTGGGCGCGCAGCACGCTCTCCACCTCGCCCGGCTCGATGCGGAAGCCGCGCAGCTTCACCTGCTCGTCGATGCGCCCCGCGAACTCCAGCGTCCCGTCCGCCCGCCAGCGCACCCGGTCGCCCGTGCGGTACATGCGCCCGCCCGGCTCGTACGCGTACGGGTCGGGCAGGAACTTCTCGGCCGTCAGCGAGGGGCGTCTGGTGTAGCCGCGCGCCACGCCCGATCCGCCCAGGTGCAGCTCGCCAAACACGCCCACCGCCACCGGCCAGCCCCGCGCGTCCAGCACGTAGCTGCGCGTGTTCGCCATCGGCTTCCCGATGGTGGGCCGCCGCTCGCCCGTCTCCTCCGCCGCGATGGTGGCGCAGACCGTCGCCTCCGTCGGCCCGTACGCGTTCAGGAACCGGCGGCCGTCTCCCCAGCGTGTCACGATCTCTGCCGAGCAGGCTTCGCCGGCCGAGACGAGAGTCTGGAGATGCGGGAACTCCGTCTCCGGCATCGCCGTGAGCACCGACGGCGGCAGCGTGGCGACGGTGACGTTCATCTCCCGAAGCGTCCCGATGAGCGGATCCCCCGGCATCAGCGCGTCCTGCGGCGCCAGCACCAGCGTCGCGCCCGCCAGCAGCGCCGTCAGCACCTCGGACACCGCGGCGTCGAAGCTGAACGAGGCGAACTGGAGCACGCGGCTCTCGGATGAGATGCCGAACGCCTCGATCTGGGCTCTCGCCAGGTTCGCAACCGCATCGTGCGGCACCATCACGCCCTTCGGCCGCCCCGTCGAGCCAGACGTGTAGATGATATACGCCAGGCTCGACGGATCGACATCCACCGAAAGATCGGAATCGTCGGCCGATGCGGCATCTTCCGGGTGCTGGTCGAGCAGGACGATGCGCGCGGAGTGATCCGGCAGATCGGCGGCGAGCTTGGACGTGGTCAGGAGGACGGTCGCGCCGGAATCCTCCAGCATGTACGCCCGCCGGTCCTTCGGGTACGCAGGATCGACCGGGAGATATGCGCCGCCCGCCTTGAGCACGGCGAGCAGGCCGACGACCATCTCCGGCGACCGATCTACCGAGATGGCAACCGGCACATCTGCCCCGACGCCGAGGCTCTGGAGATGCCGCGCAAGCCGATTCGCGCGTGCGTTCAGCTCCACGTACGAGAGCGACGCATCGCCGAAAAGAATCGCGGTCGCGTCCGGCGTCGCGCGCGCCTGGCGCTCGAACAGCGCGTGGACGGTGGATGCGGGGCCAAGGTCGCGCTCCGTCGCGGTCCACTCTTCCAGCAGCGTGCGGTGGTCGTCCGCGTCCAGCAGCGTGGGGCGCGAGATGCGCTGCGCGGGGTCGGCGGTGAGGGAGAGCAGCAGGGTCTCGAACTGGCGGCCCATGCGCAGCATCGACTCTTCGTCGAACAGCCCCGTCTTGTACTCGATGGCTACGTAGTAGGCGCCGTCGCGCTCGCCCACCTGGAAGCTGAGGTCGAAGATGGTGGTGCCCGTCTCGACCGACACGCCGGCGACGTCCACGTCTTCCAGGTCCAGCTTGCTGCCGCCCGCGTTCTGAAGCGCGAACAGCACCTGGAAGAGCGGGTTGTGGCCCAGGCTGCGCTCCACCTTCAGCTCGTCGACCAGCTTCTCGAACGGCAGGTCCTGGTTGGCGTACACACCCAGCATCATCTTCCGCACCCGCTGCACCACCTCGCCGAAGGTGGGGTCGCCGTCCATGCGCGTGCGCAGCGCCAGCGTGTTGGCGAAGTAGCCGAAGATGGGCTCCAGCTCGCTCCGCGTGCGCCCCGCGATGGGGGTGCCCACCACCACGTCGTCCTGGCCGGTCACGCGGTAGAGCAGCACGTCGAAGACGGCCAGCAGCACCATGAACGCCGTGGCGCCCTGCGTCCGCGCGAGTGCGGAGACCGCGTCCACCAGGCCCGCGTCCAGCTCCAGGACGGTGGTGGCGCCGGCATTGTCCTGCCGCGAGGGGCGCGGCCGGTCGGTGGGCAGGTCCAGCACCGCGGGGGCGCCCTCCACCAGCCCGCGCCAGAACGCCAGCTGCCGCTGCAGCTCCTCGCCCTGGAAGTGCGTGTGCTGCCACGCGGCGAAGTCCGGGTACTGCACCGCCAGCGGCTTCAGCGGCGACGGCTCGCCGCGCGAGAACGCCGCGTACAGCTGGTTCAGCTCCTGGATCAGGATGCCGATGCTCCAGCCGTCGGCCACGATGTGGTGGACGGCCAGCACCAGCACGTGCTCGTCGGGCGCCAGGCGCAGCAGCAGCGCGCGCATCAGCGGCGCCTTGGCCAGGTCGAACGGCTGCATCACGAAGGCGTGCGACCGGCGCTCCTCTTCGGCAGTGCGCGCCTCGGCGTCGGCCAGGTCCTCCAGGCTCTCCACCGCCAACTCGAGGCTGCACGCGGGCTCCACCACCTGCACCGGCTTGCCGTCTACCGTGCGGATGCTGGTGCGCAGCGCGTCGTGCCGCCGCACGATCTCGTCGAGCGCGCGCATGAGGGCGCCCGAGTCCAGCGGCCCCCGCAGGCGGATGCCGCCGGGGAGGATGTACGCCAGGCTGCCCGGATCCAGCTGGTCCAGGAACCACAGGCGCTGCTGGAGGAACGACGCCGGGTACGTCTTGGGCGCCGCCGCCTTCTTCTGGAGCAGGGCCGCGAGCCGCAGGCGCTTGTCATCGGCAGACGCCGCGGGGGCGCCGGTGGTGGTCTCGGCCATTCGGAGGTACGTCTTTCGGTGGATGCGGAAGGGCCGGCGCGCGGGTCCGCGCTCCAACGCGTCGTGCCCGCCGTCCGTGCAGGCGGCGGGACCGGGCGCATCCGTCTGTGAGGCGAAGAGATGGCGGCTGGCGCCGCCGGTAGGGCCCGCGCGCGTGACGCCGCGCAGGGCTGCCGACGCGGGACAATCTAATACATTTCCCGCATAAATCCATGCCGCTCCGCCCACACCGATCCAGCAGGGACGTAACGTTTTGGAGACGCAGCCCAACGAGGCGAGATGGCGGGAAGTCCCTCGGCCGAGCATCCTCGACGCGTTCACCGAAGCGCCGTAAGAGGAGAGTTACGCTGGAGCGTCGACGAGGAATGGTAGAGACGAAGCCGCGAATCGACGGAGGGATGAGAACGAAGCAGTTCGAGCGCATGGCGACACGCGGATCCACGTAGCTCTACATCTTCAGCGTGCAGATCCACCTATACCCAGCGCAGGGCGCAGCCCGAGCTACCGACGCCGCTCCGCCCCGGAGCCACGCAGGAGATTCGTGCCTTCTCCCACTTGTGGGAGAGGGCAGGCGAGCCTTGCGAGCCGGGTGAGGGCCACCCCCGCCCGCCCCAACGTCACCCCTCTCCCACCACTCTCGCCCCCGGCGCCGACACGCGCGACACCCACGCGTCCGCCTGCACTCCCTCCCGCGCGAAGGCGGCGACCATCGCGTCGCGCACCACGGCGGCGGAAGCGTCACCGTCGCACCAGGCGAAGCAGCTCGGGCCGGCGCCGGAGAGCGAGCAGCCCAGCGCGCCCGCCTCGCCCGCGGCGTGCTTGACGGCGCGGAAGCCGCGCACCAGCGGCTCACGCCCGGGCTC
>DASRQW010000345.1 GCA_035696245.1 Longimicrobiaceae bacterium
AAGGGTGTCGACCGGGCGGACGGAGAGCTGCGAGAGGATGTCGAAGTAGCGGATCGACTCCACCTCGTCGCCCCAGAACTCGATGCGGGCGGGCTCCGGCGCGCCGAAGCCGAACACGTCCACGATGCCGCCGCGCAGCGCGAACTGGCCCACCTCCTCTACGGTGGGTACGCGCTCGAAGCCCATTCCCTCCAGCCGCGCGGCAAGCTCGGAGAGCCGGACCTGCTGGCGGACGGAGATCTCCAGCCGCAGCTCGTCCAGCCCTTCCACGGCGGGCGACAGCTCCTGCATGCCGCGCGCGGTGGTGACGACCAGGGCGGCGCGGCCGGAGAGCAGCGCCTCCAGCGCCTCCACCCGCGCCCCGCCGATCTCCATGTGCGGCTCGCCCTGCTCGTACGGCAGCGACTCGCGTTGCGGATACAGGAAGACCGCCCCCTCGCCCAGCACGGCCTCCAGGTCGGTTGCGACCTGCTCGGCGGCGTCTGGCGAGGTGGTGGCGAGGATCCAGATCCGCTCGCGGCGGGCGCGGTGCAGCGCGGCCACCATCAGCACGGGCGCGGAGCCGGCTAGGCCCGTGGCGAGCACCGCCTCGCCGGCGCGCGGCAGGGTGGCCGCGAGCTCCCGGAAGGCGGGGACGGTCTGGAAGGAGTCGATCAGCAGCGGATGCGGCACAGCACCTGTGGCCCGGATCCTGTCGCGTGCGCCGCGCCCGGGAGACGCCGGCGCCGCCCGTCGGGCCGCCCCGCCTTTGCCGGGGACCGCGCCTTGTCGGAAATTGGTCGCTAACCCTTCAAATTACGACCCGCGACCGCCGTCCGTCAACCGCGACGGCTTCGGCCCGCCGGAGAGGCCGTGCATCTCCCACGCAGCCGCTGTTCATCTCCCGTTTCCGCAGTGGTAGTCTGTGCCCGCGCATTGTTCGGTGGATCGGGTGATGGTGCTGCTGCCGCGTAATCCCGCGCGCGGCCCGGACGAGGGCGATGCGGGGAAAGAGGAGTCGATCGATGTGCAGTGGTGGACGTTCGATGGTGCCGCACCGACGGCTTTGCCCTGATGCCCATCAAACCCAGGGATGCTGACTTCGGAATTTTTTCGGAGAGCCCCCATGATCGATCTTGGGCAGTCCAGGCGGCGGATGGGAGCGTCGGTGCGGATGGGACGCGTGCGGAGTGCCGTTGGGGGATGCGCATCTTCCGTCGATGAGCGCCCGGCTCGCTCACACGCCGCGCATCCGCCGAGTGAGCCGGGGCTTGCGTGAGATGCGGACGCGGGATGCCAACGCGCGGAGAGGATGCGCGGCCTCGCATCGACCCGATCCACCCGCAGTTCGGCTCTCCGCGCCAACTCCCCCGAAGCGGGCGGGAGATGCCGGGAGGCCTTCACGCGTCCCACGCGGGACAGCGGTTCGTCCACGGGCGGGGACACGCGAGCGGGAGCGGAGAGCGCGAGTTCTCGCGTAAGTGACGGCGGAAGCCTACATTGCGTTTGCGCTGGGGCAGGGTACGGCGCTTGCTCGTTGCAACCCGAAGTTCCTGCCACACGGAGACGAACACCATGAGCAAGATGGCTTTCGCGGGGCTCGCCCTGCTGCTCGCGGGTGCAACGGGCGCTTCGGCGACCGTGCACGCCGCGCGCGCACCCGGCCCCCTGCCCGATACTTCGGCTTTCGACGCCGCATCCCTGACGCCGCAATCCGCTTCGGCCGAGCTTTCGGCTCGCGCCCGCACCGCCGGCCGCGGCATGACCGTGCGCGTGTGGACGGAGGACGAGCGCGACCTGTTCAACAGCGGCGACCGCACCCGCATCCTCCTCCGGACGACGGCGGACGCGTACGTGGCGGTGATGCACATCGACACCAACGGCAACCTGGAGATGCTGTTCCCGTCCTCGCCTTACGAGGACGGCTACCTGCTGGGGCGCCGCCTGTACTCGCTGCCCAACAGCGGTGTGTCGCGCGCCTGGACGGTGCGCGGCAGCAGCGGCGTGGGCTACCTGTTCGCGGTCGCGAGCAGCGAGCCGCTGGACTTCCGGTCCATCCGCGGGCTGTTCGGCTACCGGCAGGCGGGGTGGCAGGACGACCGGGTGGTGTACGGCGACCCGTTCTACGCCATGGACCGAATCGCTCGCGCGCTGGTGCCGGACTGGGGCTACGTGGACCACGACGAGGACTCGTTCAGCTACCAGGTGGGCGGCCACTACTCGTATCCGCGGTACGCCTGCTACGACGGCTACGGCTCGTGGTACCTGGCCCGCAACAGTGTGTACGAGAGCTGCGACCGCGTGCGCACTTTGCTCCGCGAGCAGCCTTACTATTATGATACCCGCGCCTTCCGCGGCGACCGGCGCACGTACTACGAGCGGGGCCGCACGTACCAGCCGCGCTACGGCTACAAGGAGAGCACGCGGCCGCCCGCGCAGGGCTACACCGGCCGCCGCAGCGACAACCCCACGGTGAACCGGCCCCCGCGCCGCAGCGACAACGCGAACGGCAGCGGCGGCGGCGTGGCCGAGCCCACCCGGCAGCGCCCCACGCTGGAGCGCCGCCCGCGCGACGGCGACCCGGGCACGCGCCAGGCCCCGCCCGCCCGCGAAGCGCCGCGCGAGACCCCGCGGGCCGCGGCGCCCCCGCGCGACGTGCCCCGCGCCGCGGCGCCCCCGCCACGCCCCGCGCCCGACAAGGGCGAGAGCAGTCCCCGAGCACGGCCGCCGGCATGACCCGCCGGCCTCCGTGCGCGGGCAACCCCCACCACGGCCAAGGCCGACAGGAGCAGAACCCGATGACGCGACCCCGGTCCGTGTCCCTCTCCACAGCCGCGCTGGCGCTCGCCGCCTGCGCGGCTCCGTTTTCCCTCGCGGCGCAGGCATCCCGCGCGTCCGCCTCCGCGCGCCCCGCGAGCGGCGAGGCCGCCCTGCGCGCCGCGGCGGCCACCATCACCCCGGCGGACCTGTACGCCCGCATCGAGTTCCTGGCGTCGGACTTCATGCGCGGGCGCAACACGCCCAGCCCGGAGCTGAACATCGCCGCCAGCTACCTGGTCAACCAGTACAAGCTGCTCGGTCTGCGCCCAATGGGCGAGGGCGGCACGTACTACCAGTGGTATCCGTATCCCCGCCGCGCGCTGGACACGGCGTCGGTGCACTTCGGCACGGTGGACGGGGCGGGGCAGAACGTGATGCTGGGGTACGGGACGGACTTCTACGCGGCTCCCGCTCCGGCGCGCGCGGGCGTGGACATGAACCACGCGCGCCTCGTGTACGTGGGCCAGCTGGATGCACGCGGGCTGCCGCAGGGCGACTACGCGGGGACGATCCCGATGGTCGCGATCCCCGGCGGCCCCTCGCGCGACTGGCGGACGGCGAACACCCGCGCCCGCCGCCGCGCGCAGGAGGCCGGTGCCACGGCCGTCGCCGTCATCCTCGATCCCGCGTTCCCGGACAGCAGCTTCCGCCGTTTCGCCGCCACGAGCCGCGAGGCTTCGCGCGCGGTGCCGAACGACCGCGAGATCGCCGTCTTCTACCTGACGCACGCCGCGGCCGAAGGCATCGCCCGGCGCGCGGGGGTGGACCTGAACGCGCAGCCCGCCACGGTCTCCGCCCCGGTGCCGCTGCCCAACCTGCAGGGCCACTTCGCCGCGTGGGCGCGGGAGCTGGACCAGGCCCGCGCGCCCAACGTGGTCGCCGTCCTCCCGGGGAGCGATCCCGCGCTGCGGAACGAGTACGTGGTCGTCTCCGCGCACATGGACCACGTGGGCGTGGGCCGGCCGGTGAACGGCGACTCCATCTACAACGGCGCGGATGACGACGCGTCCGGCACGGCGGGCATCCTCGAAGTCGCGCAGGCGATGGCTTCGCTGCCGGTGGCGCCCAGGCGCTCCGTGATCTTCCTGCACGTGAGCGGCGAGGAGAAGGGGCTGCTGGGCTCGGAATGGTTCTCGGACCACCCCACGGTGCCGCTTGGCCAGATCGTGGGCGACATCAACGTGGACATGATCGGGCGCAACAGCCCGGACAGCGTGGTGGTGATCGGGAAGACGTACTCCACGATGGGCGCCACGGTGAACGCCATCCGCGCCGCGCATCCGGAGCTGAACCTGGTCGCGGCAGACGACATCTGGCCGCAGCAGCGCTTCTTCTTCCGGTCGGACCACTACAACTTCGCGCGCAAGGAAGTGCCCGCCATCTTCTTCTTCAGCGGCGTGCATGCGGACTACCACCAGCCCGGCGACGAGGTGGAGAAGATCGATACGGGCAAGGCGGCGCGCATCGCCCGGCTGGTCTTCTTCCTCGCCAGCGACGTCGCCAACGCCCCCCAGCGCCCCCGCTGGGACCCCAAGGGCCTGGAAGAAGTCCGCAACATGGTCCGGTAGATCGGTCGGCCTCAGCGTGTCGTCGGATGAGATGCGAGACGATCGGTGGATGATCATCAATAAACAGCACTGTAGATGAACGGCGGTGGATCGGCTCCATACGATCCACCGCCGTTTTGTTGTGCGCCTGCCCTGCGGCTTGAAGAGGCGATGCAGAGGTGCCTGCGTGGCGCCGAAACCGCGGGCAACGACTGGGGCACCGCCCTGGCGGCTAAAGCCGCGGGCTACAAAGGCACGAAGCCCGCCTGCGCGGGCTGCTGCCGGCACTATCATCGCGTGTCGTAGCGCCTGCGCGGCCGCGCCGGGTGACGTGCCCTGATTATTCACCGCTGTCATCCTGCCGGGTAGTGACTCCCTTTATCAGCGGTAGGTTGAGATGTAGAATGTCAGGTGTGGAAGTGGTGCGGACAACCCACACCCGGAGGCAGAGATGGAGCGAAGGAAAGTGGAGGGGAGCAATCCGTGCCCGCACTGCGGGGACATGTCGGTGCGGAAGAACGGGAGCAGCCGGGGTCACCCGCGCCTGCACTGTCGGGACTGCGGCAAGAGCTTCGGGGCTACGTACGGGACACCACTGTACCGGCTGCACACCGCGCCTGAGGAGATCGCGCGGACGCTGCTGATCGTAATGCGGCGCGGGAGCCTGCGGGCAGCGGAGGAGATCAGCGGCCACAAGTACGAGACGATCGGCGAATGGCTGCGCCTCGCGGGTGACCACGCGGAGGAGCTTACGCGGCTGCTGGTGAAGGAGGTGGAGTTGGACGAGGTGGAGATCGACGCCTTCTGGTCGTTTGTCGGAAACGCGAGTCGGACGCTCACGAGGGGCCAGCTGAGGCACAGGAGGGGGTGGGCGAGCCAGTGGACGGCCCCCGTTGGGGGTGCGTGAGCCAGGATCGGAAGAGCCGGTTCGTGGTGGCGTGGAACGCGGGTGCGAGCGAGGAGGCGGCTGCGCCGGAGGTGGTGCGGCAGACGCGCGATCGCACGGCGCAACGACGTGGGATCGTGTGGGTGAGCGATGGCAGCGGCAGTTATGAGAAGTGGGTGAAGCGGGTGTATCGCGATCCGGTGCGCACCGGACGGGCCGGTCGGCCGCGGCTGGAGCAGACACCGGGCGTGGGGCTCACCCAAGTGGTCAAGACGCGCGAAGGCAGACGGATCGTGGCTGTACGGGTACGGCACTGCTTCGGTCCCAAGCCGAGCCACGCCTACACCGTGCACATCGAGCGTAGGAACGGGGTGCTGCGTGACCGGCTGGGTTGCCTGAGCCGGAAGACGCACGCGTTCGCGAAGCGGAGCACGACGTGGGATGGCGCGGTGGCGATGAGCCTGTTCGAGGAGAACTGGATGCGTACGCACCAGGCGCTGCGGGTCGAACAGGCGGGACTTCCCGATCAGCGGCGGTATCTGCAGCGCTCGCCTGCGATGGCGGTGGGGTTAACCGACCACGTGTGGAGTTGGGTGGAGTTTCTGACTCACTCTGCATACCACTGAAAAATGGAGTCACTACCTGTAATCTCGGGTCGCAAAATATCACCGGATACAGCATAAGGTATCGAGACAACCTGTCCGTTCGGCCTCGTGATCGTCAGCCGGACCCAGAATGCATCATCAAGAGCCGCAAGTCCCCGCGGGCTGACGCCCATCCCGGAATATGGTGCTCCGCCAGGACAGAATGGGCCCCAGTTGTACGGCGGTGTTGGTGGGCTGTCGGCGATTCCGCAGGCGAGCGAGTAGCTCTGGTTGTATTCCAGACCGATGGCGCCGGCGACCAGGACTCGTGCCCTCTCGCCGTCCTGCAGGGTTATCCCGGTACTCGTGAGCGGTACTCCTCCACCCGGCAACGAGGGAATCACGAATTCACCACGGGCCTGCCAATCGGGTGCGATCAGTCGGCGGTGAGTCCCTGGCGCAAGTGTAGGTTCAGAATCGATGCATCCAGCGAGCACACTGCCGAGACTTGCAACAAGCAGAACTCTCCGACGACAAACCGACGAAGGTTTTCTCATTCAATGCTCAGGGAAGTGTGGTGGCCGAGGAGTGGAGAACGCAGCCTGCGACGGAAATCGCGCTCGCGGCTATGGCCAAGGCTGAACGGCGCACGGGCTTCGGTATGAGATGGATGAGCGCCCTTGGTGATGGGAGCCCGCTCACGCGGGGGCGCGGATCTCGGCTTCGGCGGCGGTGACGGCGGCGGAGTCGCGGGGGTTGGCGGCTACGGCGCGCGCGGCGCGCAACGCCTGGTTCAGCCGGTGCAGGTCGCCGGCGGAACGCGCGGCGCGGGCCAGGTCCACGAACGGGTGATGCGTGGTGTCGGACACGCCCAACCGGCGCAGCAGCGTCCATGCCTGGCTCCACGCGCGGTCGTACTCCTCCGGCTCGCCGGCGCCCGCCGCCGCGCGGGCGAGGAGGGCGAGGCTCGCTCCCCGCGTGGCCGTGTCGCGCCGGGCGGGGGCGAGCTCGCGCAGCAGCACCAGGGCGCGCGCGTGCTTCCCCTGCCCCACCCACAGCGACGCCAGCCCGTGCGCCAGCGCGCGGTAGCCCTCGTGCTCGCGCCCGCGGATGCGCACGGCCAGGCGGGCGAAGCGCTCCGCGCCCACTTCGTCCCCCCGCGCCATCGAGACCTGGAAGAGGCCGTGGTAGCCGCCCGCCCGCACCTCGGCGGCGGCGCAGCGCTGGCCGGCGCGCACGCCCGCCATGAACGCCTTCTCCGCCGCCGGCAGGTCGCCGCGCCCCAGGTACAGCCCGCCCAGCTGCACCTGCGCCTCGCCGTACGCGCGCCGGTCGATCCCGTGGCGCGCCAGCCCCACGGCGCGCCGGAGCCAGCTCTCTCCCCGGAAGTCCTTGCCCTGCCGCAGCGCCAGCGTGCCCGCCCGGAGCGCCGGTGCCGGGTCGCGCGGCGACGCGGTGGCGCCCGCCTGCGCGAACGTGAGCGCCGTGGCCGCGCCGCCCTCGGCGCCCGCCCAGTCCGACACCGCCAGGCACGCCGCCGCAAGCTCCGCCGGGTCCGAATCCGCCGGGCGGGCGACCAGCGACTCCAGCACGCCCATGGGCTGCGCGAGCTCCTGCGGCGGGGCGGCGCACCGGTGGAGGTGCCGGCGGCGCTGGGCGGCGGCCGGCGCGAACACGTCCGCACGGGCCCCGCCGGGTATGCTGGACCACAGCGTCACGTCGCGCGCGGAGACGAAGAGGAGCAGGCCCAGGTGGCTCGGAAACTCGGTGAGAATGTGGACACCTTCCAGCGTCTCGCCCGCCTCGCGGAGGATTGCCGGGGGAACGCACCACCGGCGCGCCGGGCGGGGATTGCCGTTGCCGGAGGCGGGCAAGGGGGTGGATGCGCTCATGGCGGGCTCGGAGCAAGGGGGGGCAAGGGATTACGCGCGCTTCACCGCCACGTTACCCGTGCATCCGCCCCATCGATAGTCGCGATTGTTGCCCGGAAACGCGCCCCCGGACCGGTATCGGTTGTCGGCGGGAAGCGTGTGGACTATCATCTACAGGCACCCCCGCACAAACCACCTTACCGGAGAAGTGGACACATGAAAAAGCTGCTCATCTGCACCCTCCTCGGCGCCTCCCTCGCCGCCTGCGCCGACGCCCCCACGCGCCTCGTGGGACCGGACGCGGCACGCAGTGACGACGGACACGGGCTCGGCTCCGGGAACCTGATCTCGGCCGAGGGCGGCTGGACGGCGGGAAGTGGCGGGTACGCGGCCGGGGAGAACGGCGGGCCAGTCGGCACAGGGTTCGCGGCAACCCCGGTTAGCGTGACCGGCGGAGAAATCGGGCTGGGCAGTCATCTGCCTCTGCCTGCGGCCAGCGACGAGATCGGAACTGCGGGGAGCGGCCACGCGGTCCATGGCGGCACCAGACGAGGCATGCAGGGGCGGAAGACGGGCGAGGAAACGACTTCCAGTGTCGTGACTGGACCGGTGATCGCGGCTGACGGAACCTGCCAGACGGGGAACGAGATCGGGACGGCAGGGTCGGGTCACATTGTTCTCGTGCCGTGCACCTGAGCGGCGGAACCCGAGTTTCGACAGGCTGTCGGAAGTCAGCTCTTCTCCGGGAACTTCCGTAGCCGCTGCGAGCTGAGCCGGACCAGCTCGCGAACGTTCGGCGGGGGCGCGAGGTCCGTGCTTCGCGGCGTCGTGCCGCGCACCGAAATCGAATCGAGGAGCTTTGTCGCAGTTCGCTGTACCTCGCCCTCTCGCCGCGCGATCGCGATGTCGAGCGCAGCCGCGGCACACTCCTCGGCGATGTCCCAGAGGCCAAGTACGCGGGCACCTTCCGAGGTTTGGATCAATGCCGGAGAAGCGTACTCGTCGCTCAACTTGGCCAGGCGTGCCACCTCGAGGCGCGCTTCGTCGAAACGCAGATGGTCGCGCATCACCGCGGACGCACGGCTCACGTTGCCGATCAGGATCACTCGAAACGGGTCCACGGCGTCGATCCGGGGAAGGAGGAGGTCGAACAGCGAAAGCGCCGTAGACGCATGGTTGCAAACCAAGATTCCATAACCGTAGTCATGGATGAGGTGCGGCACGCGCGAATGCCGGACCGGGTACAGTTCGAACGCCCGCCTGAAGTGGAACTCGGCTTCAGCGATGTTGTCCGTGGCGATTTCCAGGCATAGGAGATTGTGGTGCCCTGCGCCTGCAAGGTCACGTCTTCCCGCCCGGATGCCCTTTCGGGCAGCCTTGAGGTGGTAGGGGCGTGCGGTGGGAAACTCACCCGTCTGGCACAGCAGGTTACCGTAGCCCAGGTGCGCCTCGATGTATGTCACCGAGTCGTGGCTGCGGCGCGCCAGCCCGATCGCGCGCTGGTACCACGCGGCAGAGCGGAAGTTGGCGCCCGCTCGCCGGGTGACCCGCCCCGCCGCATAGGCATGCGCCGGGTCCTCCGGGTCCGCCAGGGCGGCAACCTCGGCGAACTGCAGCGCGGTCTCCATCATCCGCCGCTCGTCGGCCCATTCCCTGACGCGGCGGCAGGCGTCGGCGACCTCGGCCGGGCGTGCCATCTCCGGGAACCACGACACGGCGGCCAGCAGCTCCAGCGGGCGCGCGATCTCGGGCGCCTCGCGCACGGCGCACGCGAGCCGCTCGCGCGCCTCGTCGGTGCGCGGGCGGAAGGCTTCGCGGCGGTCGTCGGGGGGCACGGCGGCCCACAGGCGCACGTCGCGCACGAGGCGCCAGAGGGCCAGGCCCAGCACCGAGTCGCAGTCCTTGAGGAGGTCCAGCTCGTTGCGCGGCCAGGTGGGCGGCGGAGGGACCTTGTGCCGGTTCGCGGCGCCGGGCGACGCCATCTGCAGCCCGCCGGATAGGTTGGTCATTGGGTGATGCCGCCCTGCTGCGTGGGGTGAGAAGGCACCGGTACCGCGCGGTGCCGCATCCGCTCCTTACACGCTAACGCGCAACGCACCCAGATTCCAGCGCCACCGCACCGATGCGCGCGGAATGGGCCATCTACACGCACGTTCCGCAGCCATTACAGCCGCTTCGCGCCCATAAGAGTGCATTCGGGATGAGCGCAGCGCGGTCGCCTGGCAGGCAGATGAATCGCGCGCTCAGCAGCCGGAACTCCGACGAGCTTCGGGCCAGGCGATGGCGGGAGATGGGGAGCCGGGGAGATGAAGCGGCTTCGGCAGATGGCGGGAGGCCTGATCGGGCGGATTCGCAACCCTTCCTCCGGCGATGCGGAGCGGGCGCTAGTGCTTGCCCTTTCGTCCGTGGCCGCGTCCCCGGCCGTTGCCGTGGCCGCCGCCCTTGCCCGGTGGCGAGAACCGGGGCAGGACGAACGCGGCGGGCACGGCGGCAACCGGCACGGCAGGCGCTTCGGTGCGCTCCGCGCGCGCCGGACCGTCTTCCGCACCGGGCTCCGCGTCCGCATCCGCTTCCACCCGCGGGGTCGCGCCGATGAGCGCGCGCTGCGGCACGGTCAGGCGCGTGGCCACCACGTAGCCGCGGTGTGTGGCGCCCTGCACGCGCACCGTGTCCCCGCGCCCGAGGCGGATGGCGGCCACCGAGCCGGCGGGGCCCAGCGTCTGCGTCCCCGGCGTGACCACCACGCGCAGGTCCGGCATCTCCGCGTCGGCGGTGCGGACGAGCAGCGCCGCATCGTCGTCCGATACGGCGAGGACGGTGCCGGTGGCATCCACCGTGTCGGGCAGCGTGCCGTCCGGCGCCATGCGTACGCCGTTCAGCGTGATCATCTTCCCGCCGCTCATCTCCACCGACGACGGGAAGGCGCGGCCCGAGGCGGCATCCACCCGCAGCCCGTTCAGCGTGAGCACGGTGCCGGCGGGCAGCGCGGGGATGGAGATGTGGCCCACCGGGCTTCCGGCGCGCCGCAGCTGGAGCGTGACGGGGCCGGGGGCCAGATCCTTGAGCTCGAACGCGCCGTCCTGCACCGGCGCCTCACGCTCGGCCTCCACTGCCCAGACGCTCACGCGCGCCGAGTCGCCCGCCGCGGCCTGGCCTCCCAGGCTGCCGCGGATCTCCACGTGGTCCTTGCGGCAGGCGGCGAGCCCCAGCGAGAGGCAGAGCGCGGCGAAGACGGGCGAAGGTCGGTTCATGCCGCCGCAAACGAGCAGGGATCATGCCCCACGTGTCGTGCAGTCAGCTCACCCGTCGAGTGCGCCTGACAAAACTGCGGCCCGAGTAGGCGAGAAAGCAGGATGGCTGCGAACCATGGGATCGAGGCGAAGGAGCGCCTTAGGACGCCCCCAATTTCTCCGAAGGCGGTGAACGCTTCAGAAGAGTTCCTCGGCCAGCGAGACGATGATGCTCCCAGGGCCTCGCATGTAGCAGAGTCTGTACTTGTCCTCGTACTGGGCCACCTCGCCGACGAGCTCGGCGCCGTGGGCGCGAAGGCGAGCGACAGTGTCGTCCACGCTTTCGACTGTAAACATGACGCTCCGGAGGCCCAGCGCGTTCGGCGGTGCGATCGCCGGTTCGATCTCGACCAGTTTGGGATTGCGAAACTTCGTCAGCTCAAGCCGCCCGTGCCCGTCTGGGGTCCGCATCATGACGATGTCGACCTGGACACCTTCGAGCCCGTTGATGCGGTCCACCCACGGGCCCTCGATCGGCGCCTGGCCCTCGATCGTCATGCCGAGCGCGGTGAAGAAAGCGATAGCGGCTGCAAGGTCGTCGACGACGACGCTGACGTGGTCCAATCTCTTGATCGTCATGTCCGTAGGATAGTAGGGGCCGTGCGCGCGGTCCCGGCCGGCCGTTCTCGCGAGTCGGACGCGGTTGGCCGAGGAAACGCAGGGAGATGAGGGCGCAGCCAAGCTGCAAGAAGGCCAGATGGATGTCAACCCGGTGCTCGTAGCGGTTTTCAGGCGCCGGAAGTTGAGTAAGGAGAGCGTCCATTCGATCCCCAGCGGTAGCGTCCCAGGCGGTTCTTGGGCTCGACGCCACAGCGGGCGATGCAATGGATGATGCGGCGCTTGCGCAGGGCCGGACGGAGGTGACGGTGCTGCTTACGCGACGGTTTTGTCAGGCGTACTTAGAACGCTCGTGAGAGGCCCCGCATCTCCCGAACGGACGAGCGTTGCGGGCAAAACGGATCGCGCCCGGGACCGTGGGTGCGCATCGGCAGACGCCCTCCATCGAACGACTCCATCGTACAACGCGAACACCCCCGGCGGATCGCTCCGCCGGGGGTGTTCGTCATCTTCCCGAGCCGTTCAGTCGTCCCGCCGGCCGAAGCCGGCCGGAGCGCGGAAGCAGCTCAGAAGCTCCTCGAGCAGTAGCCGCCCGAAGCGTTGACCCAGTTCTGCTGGATCATGAAGTTCTTGGCACCCAGCAGCATGTTGGCCTTGCCGGCGCCGCTGGTGTAGGTGGTGCCGAACGTCCAGGCGCACATGTCGGCGTTCTCCTCGCCGGTCGTCGACGACCACCAGCCCGTGCCGTACGGGTCGGTCGTGGTCTCCTCGATCTCGTGCGCCAGCGTGCTCACCTCGGCGTCCGCCGCCGGGTCGCCGTTCGCCGAAGCGTAGCCGGCCGTGCAGGCGGCCGCCTTGGCGTTCACGTAGGGCTCGGCCGAGTACAGCACGTGCTTCGACACGCCGCCCACGGTCACGAAGCCGTCCGAGTGGTACGCGCAGTACTGGGTGCCGAAGCCGCCGCCCAGGTTCACGCTGCCGCTGGTGAAGATGTTGTAGACGGTGTTCGCGTCGTAGGTCAGCTTGCCGTTGTTGAAGCCGTAGGCGAGCATGGCCAGCATGCTGGCGTCGCTCACGTTGGTGGTGCCGCTCGGCACGCTGAACGTGTTGTTGGCCCAGAACTGCGTGTAGGTGACCGAGTTGTTGATCTTGACGTTGGCGCCGTCGGTGTACGTGGTGTTGATGTTGAAGTACGGCGAGCCGCCCAGGTGCGCCATCATGTAGCCCACCAGCGAGCCGTCGGCCGAGCCGGCGCCCGTGGTGCCCGGCGTGGGGCCGCCGTTGTAGATGCGCGCGCTGGCCCAGTACACGGCCGCCACCTTCGTCGAGTAGACGACGGGGCCGTTGTGGTACTGGATCTTGTTGGTCGTCACCACGCCGTGGGTCGGGCTGGTGGCGCGGCGGGCCGCGCCGAGTGCCGCCGCCGAGCCACGGACCGGCACTGCGCCGAGGTGCGGGCGCGAGGCCTGCATGGAGAGGCTCGCATCCGACGGCGAGACCGCCGGCGAGGTGAGCTTGCTGCTCGCATCGGAGCAGGCACCGAGGGCGAGCAGTCCGGCGGAAGCCAGGGCGAGCGAAGAGAAACGGGTCATGCGTCCTCCAAACGAGGTGAGACGACGTTGGTGCGGCTCATCCGCACCGCTCCTCTCCATGCGCTCGCCCCGAGCGGGAACGCCGCTCAAAGGAATTCCCGCACCCGAATGGTCGGGTGCGGAGCGCTGCCAGGCTCATGTTGGGAGCTGCCCGGAGACAAAGCACGGCCCAAGCCACGTGGCGAACTATCTTAACCGTTTCTTCATCCGCTACTTACGTGACGTTACGAGCATTCGTATGGTGCACTCATCTGGAGCGGAGCGCTCCAAAAGAGTGCCCCCGCATGACGCAAAAGGGACTTACGTCTTCCGAGGTGGCGATTCGGCCGCGCACGATCCCTGCACGGATGCCGTTCACGGGTGGAGCATACGAGTCTGCGAACCGAAACGGGGGTGAAATGGTCGGAATCGGCGTGGTGGCGGCGTTCGCCGCAGTGCTGGCGTGCCCCAATTCGGTGCGCCCCGAGAGCGGCGGTGCCATCGCCGCGAGCCCGGTACAGGGTTCGTGGATGCACCGCGGGCGCCCCGTCACGTACTTCGAGTCGATGTCGCTGCGGGTGCGGGGAACCGCGGTGAGCGGCAGCGGCACGTACATGATGGAGGCCGGGCGGCGCGGCACCACGCGCATCCGCGGGACGTACCGCTCGCGCGTGCTCACGCTGGACCTCACCCGCGACACGGGCGTGCGCGAGCACTTCAGCGGGCGGCTGGCCGGGCGCGACAGCCTGCGCGGCACGCTGCGCATCTCCCGCGAACCCGCGCAGCCCTTCGTCTACACCCGCCAGCCCTGACCCATCGGCGGAGGCGCATCGCCGCCCTTCGAGTCGAGCGAAGACAGAACCGGCCGCGCAGGAGATTCCCCGCGCGGCCGGTCCGCATCTACCGACTCCTGAACCATGTAACACCGACACAAATACCGTCGGGATGTGGGATGTGCACGAAATGTCCATTCTCAACAATTGTCGCTTCTCGGGCCTGATTCGAGGCGTGTGAGAGCGTAGCTCAAACTGGAGCGGATCGCATCGCCCGCTCGCCTTCGTGCACGGTAGATGAATGGCGGGCGCTGGACAGCCGGACGCGCGTCCGTTAGCCATTCGGCCATGCGAAACCCATCCTCCCCGGCCCGATGAGCGGCCTCCCGATCGACGAGGTGCTGCCGGAGCTGCGCGGCGTGCTGCGGGACCGGACGGCGGCGGTGCTCCAGGCGCCGCCGGGCGCGGGCAAGACCACGCGCGTTCCGCTGGCACTGCTGGAGGAGCGTTGGCTGCGCGGCGGGAAGATCGTGATGCTGGAGCCGCGGCGGCTCGCGGCGCGCGCGGCGGCGGCGCGCATGGCCTCGCTGCTGGGCGAGCGCGTGGGCGACACCGTGGGCCACCGCATGCGAATGGACACGCGCGTGGGCCCGCGCACCAGGATCGAAGTTGTGACCGAAGGCGTTCTCGCCCGCATGCTCCAGGGCGATCCGGCGCTGGAGGGCGTGGGCCTCGTGATCTTCGACGAGTTCCACGAGCGCAGCCTGCACGCGGACCTGGGCCTCGCGCTCTGCCTCCAGTCGCAGGCGGTGCTGCGCGACGACCTGCGCCTGCTGGTGATGTCCGCGACGCTGGACGGCGAATCCGTCGC
This sequence comes from Longimicrobiaceae bacterium, assembly GCA_035696245.1. Classification (NCBI taxonomy): domain Bacteria; kingdom Pseudomonadati; phylum Gemmatimonadota; class Longimicrobiia; order Longimicrobiales; family Longimicrobiaceae; species Longimicrobiaceae bacterium. The sequence goes on from DASRQW010000345.1 coordinate 14,751, forward strand.
CGCGCTGCTGGGCGATGCGCCCCTGGTGACCAGCGCCGGCCGCATGCACCCGGTGGAAACGCGGCACGTGGACCGGAAGACGGACCGCATAGCGCCCGCAGTCGCCGTGGGGGTGCTGGACGCGTTGCAGGCGGAGGACGGCGACGTGCTCGTCTTCCTTCCCGGCGCGGGCGAGATCCGGCAGGTGGAATCGGCGCTCGCCGAGGCGCATCTCGGCCGCGACGTCATCGTCCACCCGCTGTACGGCAACCTGCCGCAGGATGCGCAGGACCGCGCCATCCGCCCCGCCGCGCCGGGCACGCGCAAGGTGGTGCTCGCCACGTCGATCGCCGAGACGAGCCTCACCATCGAAGGCGTGCGCGTGGTGGTGGATTCCGGCTGGTCGCGTGTGCCACGCTTCTCGCCGCGCACGGGGATGACGCGGCTGGAGACGACGCGCGTCTCGCGTGCCTCGGCAGACCAGCGCCGGGGGCGGGCGGGGCGGCTGGGGCCGGGCGTGTGCTATCGCCTGTGGCCGGAGCACCTTCACCTGCTGCCGCACTCCGCGCCGGAGATCCTGGAGGCGGACCTGGCGCCGCTCGCCCTGGAGCTCGCGGCGTGGGGCGTCGCCGACCCCGGCGAGCTGGCCTGGCTGGACCCGCCGCCCGCTGCGGCCTTCGCGCAGGCGCGCGACCTCTTCCGCGAGCTGGGCGCGCTGGCGGACGACGGCGCGATCACGGCGCACGGGCGGGAGATGGCCGGCCTGGCGCTCCACCCGCGGCTCGCGCACATGCTGCTGCGGGCGCGGGCGCTCGGGCACGGCGCGCTGGCGTGCGACCTTGCCGCGCTGCTCGGCGAGCGCGACATCCTGCGCGGCGACGGCGGGCCGCCCGACGCGGACGTACGGCTTCGGGTGGATGCGCTGCGCGAATGCGGCGGGGGACGAGGTGCGGGGCGATACGCCGGCGCCGCCGTGGACCGCGAGGCCTGCCGCCGCGCCGCCGCGGATGCGCGGCAGTGGCGCGAGCGCCTGGGCGTCCGCGGAGATTCCCCGGCGGATGCGGAGGCGTGCGGGCTGCTGCTGGCCTTCGCGTACCCCGACCGGATCGCGCAGCGGCGGCCGGGCGGCGGCGGGCGCTACCTTCTGCGCAACGGTCGCGGCGCCGCGCTCACGGGCGCGCAGACGCTGGGCGGCGCGCCGTACCTCGTGGCGGCGGACGTGGACGGGCAGGGACGCGAGAGCCGCATCTACCTCGCCGCGCCGTTGCCCGAGGCGGACCTCGAGGAGCACTTCGGGGGCGAGGTGGTGCGGGAGACGGCCGTGGAGTGGGATGCGGATGCGCGGGCGGTGCGGGCGTGGCGGCGCGACCGGCTCGGCGCCATCGTCCTGGCGGAGAGCCCCGTGCGCGACCCGGACCCCGACGCCGTCGCCGCGGCCATCGGGGACGGCATCGCGCGGGAGGGGCTGAGCGTGCTGCCGTGGACGGACGCCGCGCTGCGCCTGCGCGAGCGCCTGGCTTTCCTGCACGCGCACGACGTCTCGTGGCCGGACGTGTCGGACGATGCGCTCCTCGCAACGCTTCCGGAGTGGCTTGGGCCGCGCCTGTCCGGCGTCCGCCGGGGTGACGAGCTGGCACGCATCGACGTGGCGGATGCGCTGCTGGGGCGGCTGGACTGGCAGCAGCGGTCCGCGCTGGACCAGCTCGCGCCCACCCATCTCACCGTGCCCAGCGGCTCCCGCATCCCCATCGACTATGCGGACGCGGAGGCGCCGGTGCTGGCGGTGCGGCTCCAGGAGATGTTCGGGCTGGCGGAGACGCCGCGCATCTTCCGGGGCACGGTTCCCCTCATGCTGCACCTGCTGTCGCCCGCGCACCGGCCGGTGCAGGTCACGCGCGACCTGGGCGGCTTCTGGCGCGGCAGCTACTTCGAGGTGCGCAAGGACCTGCGCGGCCGCTACCCCAAGCACCACTGGCCGGACGACCCGCTCCAGGCCGTCCCCACCGCCCGCGCCAAGCCCCGCACCCCGTGACGGCCGCATCCGCACCGACGGCGGCGCGTCTCCGCCGGGCGAGCTCATCCGTAGCTTGCCCGGGATTTCCGCTCCGCCGGTGCACTCGTCCGCGGGCGCGGGGTAAAGCTGGCGGGAGAGCCAGCCCGCGCAGCGGGAGCTACGCCGCGCCACGGCCGCCGGAGGGGCGACACACCCGATCCCCCGCCCCGGCAGCCGAACCCACCACTCGAAGACGAGCCCATGTCTCAGCGATCTGCCTATCAGACCCTTGCGGCCGACGGCATGAAGGCGCTGGCCGGCGTGTCCGGCTACCTCCTCCGGTCCGGCCTTCCCAAGCCCCTGCTGGACCTGGTGTTCCTGCGCGCGTCGCAGATCAACGGCTGCGCGTTCTGCATCGACATGCACACGCACGACGCGCTGAAGGATGGCGCCACGGCCGAGAAGCTGATGCTCCTGCCCGCCTGGCGGGAAGCCGGCGCGTACTTCTCCGACCGCGAGCGCGCGGCACTGGCCTGGACCGAGGCCGTCACGCTGATCTCCCAGACCCACGCGCCGGACGACGTCTACCAGGCCGCGGCGGCGGAGTTCGGCGAGAAGGAGATGGCGGACCTCACCATCGCCATCGGGCTGATCAACGCCTACAACCGCATCGCCATCTCGTTCCGGCAGCCCCCCGCGTCGCTGTCCCGTTCCGCCTGACCCGCGTCCGGCGCCGGTATCGCGGAGCCGGCACATCGCGCACGAAGACGGCGGAGGGGGATGCGAGGCCCGCATCCCCCTCCGCCGTCTTCATCTACCGCGCTCGCCAACCTCGCTCCAAGCGATGATCGGGCGGACGATGCGCATCTCCCGGCTACTTGGTCAGCCGGGTCCAGATGAGCACGACCCCGCAGGCCGCATCTCCCGCGTATTGCGTGGGCGCCTCGGCGGCGGGGTACGACTCGATGCCCTCGATGGTCTCCGGCAGCACGTCGTCCACGACCTCGGCGTCCTGCTGCATCCCGTCCACGTACAGCGCGGGCGGGCACGACCCGCCGGAGGTTCGGCCGGAGACCAGGATGTAGCCCAGGCCGTCGTGCCGGGGGATCAGGTGCATGCCGCGCGTGTTGCGCAGCAGCTCGGTGGTGTGCACCGTGGGGCCCATCCGCTCGATCTGGTCGCGCGTCAGGAAGTCGCCCAGCCCCTGCCGCTGCCGCGTGAAGAAGCCGTTCGTCTCCAGCACCGTCGCGTGGCGCTTCGCCACCACCCGCACGGAGTCGAGAACGGCGACCCCGGGCACCAGCGCCACGTCCATCTCCAGCGTGCTGCCGGCGGGCATCGTGGCCAGGAACCGCTCGGTCTGGTAGCCCAGCCGCACCACCTGCACCAGGTGCGAGCCCGGCGGGATGCCGCGGATGCGCACGTTCCCGGCGCGGTCCGAGCGCCCCCCGAAGCTCGTGCCCGGCAGCACCACGCGCACCGACTCCAGCGGCGTGCTGTCCTTCTCCGCGACCACGTGCACCGTGAGCGTCGTGGGCTGCTGCGCCTTGGCCGCGCCGGGCGACGCCATGCCAGCGATCGACGCACAGAGCACCGCCGCGAGCCGGGGCACGAGGCGGGGTTCAGCGCAGGACGAACGGGTGCGGAAGATGGGAATCGAGAGGGCGCGCATGTTCGATGGACCGAAAAGGATGAAGAGCATTCGGAAGATGGACGGCGGCGCGATCTTCTCGCGATCTTCTCGCGATCTTCTCGCGATGTTGTGGCGGAGACGCGCGGGCCGCGGATGCACGCTCCGGCGGCGCCTCCGCGGATGCGCGTCAGCGCCGGGCCGAGCGCGTGCCGATGCCGCGCGCCTGGCGCATGCGGCGCAGGCCCACGAGCACCACGCCGAACGTGAGCGCGACCCAGACCGCGGTGAAGATGGTGCGGGTGCGCGGCCCCGCGTGGCCTACATCCGTGGCGTAGTACGCGGCGATGGCGACCACATCCACCGCAACCACGGAGCCTGCGAGCTGGAAGAACGCGCGCCGAACGGGAGACGAAGCCATCACGGAGCCTGCGGAGGGGGAGAAGGAAACCGCCGCCAAAGCTGACGGAAGAGCCCCCGCGCGGCAACCCCGCAACGCATCTTCCGCAACGCCAGCGCCTCAGTGCAGCAGGATCGCCAGGAAGTACGTCGCCACGGGGGCGAAGAACATGTAGCCGACCGCGACGCCCAGGAACTGCATCGCCTCGCGCGGATAGCCGTCGCGCACGGTGCGCCAGGCGAGGACGCTGCACCCGATCACCATGACGGGGTAGAGCCAGAACGGCGCCGAGACCAGCCACGACTTCAAGGGGCCGTAGCCCCGCGGGTCGTGCACGAGCTCGAGCACCAGCCGCGCGAACCCGGCCCACGAAACGAGCGTGAGCACCAGGAAGCCCTGGAGCAGCAACATCGCGATCCTGCGGCGGTCGCCGCGGGCGGTCTCCTCGGGGTCCGGCACGTCGTATTGCAGTGCTTCGGGCTCCAAGGCGGGCCGCAACACGGGGACGGTTCCGTCCAGCGAGGTACCGCACGCCGCGCAGTCGAACGCATCGGCCGCGTTGAACGCACGGCATGACGGAATGGGGCAGATGCGGATGTATTCGTCGGCCATCGGTGGGATCGGTTGGGAGGGAAGTTTGCGCGCAACGAGCATCATCACCGGCGGATGCTGGTGAATCCGTCAGCTGGGCGGCGAGAGGCAGGCTGGAACCGGGAGGCAGGCTTGCACGCCATAAGCTGAGCCCGGGCCCGGCGCCGCACAAGCTTGTTCCTCGCCCTGCCGGACCGCAGACGCCGGAGCGCGGGTCTCGCTTGCCCGCGCGCTGGCGGAGACGCGCGCCGGAGGAGGATCGGGAGATGCGCGGCGGGATGCGGCGCGGGGCGCTATCTTGAAGGGATGACGAACCTCGGATTGACCTTCGGCCTGCGGATCTGCCCTTGAAGCTCTGGATCGATGCGGACGCCGCGCCGCGCGACGTGAAGGAGATCGTCTTCCGCGCCGCCAAGCGGCTGGAGATGGAGACGGTGCTGGTGGCGAACCAGCGGATGCCGGTGCCGCCCGGCAACCCGTTCGTCACCTCGGTGCGCGTGGACGGCGGGCCCGACGTGGCCGACCTGCACATCGCCACGCACGCGCAGCCCGGCGACGTGGCCGTCACGGCAGACATCCCGCTCGCCGCGAGCCTCGTGGAGAAGCGCGTGACCGTGATCGACCCGCGCGGCGAGGAGTACGACGCCGAGAACGTGGGCGAGCGCCTGGCCGTGCGCGACTTCATGGACGGCCTGCGCGGGGCGGGCGTGGAGACCGGCGGCGCGCGCCCGTACGGGCCCAAGGACAAGCAGGCGTTCGCGGGCGCCCTGGACCGCATCCTCACCCGCGCCCTCCGCGCCCGCTGACGCGCCGGCCGCGGCGCCGGCGCGAGACCATCGGCCGCATCCGCAGCCTCCGGCGGCCCGCATCTCCCGCGGCCGGCCGATCCGCTCGGTCGCCGGATGCGGCGCTCGCCGCTACGCCGTCGGCCGAGGGGCGGCGCGGGCGGACCACCACACCCACGCCATCAGCAGGAGCTGCAGCGGCATGCGCGCCCACAGCAGCGCGACGGCCCATGCGGGCGCGTGGGCGGCGCGCGCGGCGAGCACCATCTGCAGGTTCGCGGGCCAGACGGCGAGCAGCAGCAGGACGAGTCCGACCGCCGCCGCCCTCCGCACGGGCGGCAGCAGCAGCCCCACGCCGCCCGCCATCTCCAAAAAGCCGCTCACGTACACCAGCAGCACGGGGTGCGGCAGGTACGGCGGGACGATGCGCGCGTAGGCGTCCGGAAGGACGAAGTGCATCGCCCCCGCGCCCGCGAACACCGCCGCCAGCACGCCGCGCGAGATCCACCGCCCGTCCCGCCATCGTTCTGCCCGCACGCCATCACCCGCGCCGCGTCGCATCTCCCGCATCTCCCTGCTTTCGACGTATGCGGAGAGGACCACCTCGCCCGATGCGAGGGACGGGGCTCCCCTTCGGCAGCGACAGGCTCTCCGCACCGAAGCTACAGCGGGGCGACGAGCGTTACAACGACATGAGGGCGGACGGCATCGCTGCCATCCGCCCTCGCGCGTGAAATGTCCTGCGTGACCTCGCGGAACGAGGTGCTTGCCGGCCGATCAGCCCGTGGGGAACGGCGCCGCGTCGATCTGCACGGTCACGGTGACGGTGTGGGGCTTGTTGTCCGGCTCCGAGCGGCCGTGGACGCGGATCTTCGCGGTGCCCGGGCTGCTCACCAGGAGCGTGGTCTGGTGCGAGAGCTCGTGGAGCGAGGCCAGACACAGCGCCGCCGGGTTGAGGTCGTCGTCACGGTCAAAGACCTTGATGTCCGCGGAGAGGCCGCGCACGTCGACCTGCGTGTCGCCCCTGGTGACGCATCCGTTCGCGTAGGTGACGACGGTGACCTGGAAGGGCTGCCCCGCGGGCCACGACGCCGGCGCCGTGATGCGCACCGGGTCGGCATAGTACAGGATCGTGCCGGGGCGCTGGCCCGAAGGCGAGGGCAGCGTGCCGTCCGCCCGGCAGGCGGCGAGGGCGAACGGGAGAAGGAGCAGCAGGCGGCGCATGGGTTTCCTCGTGGGGCGGATGGGAGCCGGAAGCGTTCACCCGGAGAACGCGCTGCTCCCGCGGATCGAGACTTCCGCAGTCACGCAGCAGCGGATGCCGAGCAGCGGCAGGGGCTTACTCGTCCTCCACGCGGTCCACGTACTCCGCGTACCACCGGTTGCGCGTCAGCCGCTTGAGGTCGTCGTAGTACGCCGTGGTGCCCCAGTCGGGGCGCCTCTCGCGGCCGGTCTGGACGGCGTGAAGGTAGCTCACGAGCACGCAGCTGATGGCGTGGATGCCCTCGTGCCTGGTCAGACCTTCGCGGCGCAGCCGCCGCAAGGTCGCCGCGGCCGGCGTCGCGTCGCCCATCGCGACCTGCGTCTCCACGACCGCGTGGAGGATGGTGTGCATCTCGTGGTGCTCCGCCGGCTCGCCCCAACGGCGATGGTACTCTGCGACGAGCTGCATCCGCTCGCCTTCGTCCAGCGCCAGCCACTCGGCCCGGTCGGGGCCCACGGACGGATCGTAGCTCATCGCCTGCCTCCTCTCGCCGGGGGGGACGGGTCCGCGCTGCATCTCCCGTGAACGCCGTGCGGTCAGGCCGCGGCGACCTCGGCGTCGGCCAGGTCGAAGCGGTAGTCCGACGCGGGGTCCGACGGGTCGATGGGCGAGAAGCCGATCTTCCGCAGGTACTGCGCGTGCACCGGGTTGCCGGGCGAGGTCACGAAGTCGCGTACGCCCCGGGCGCGGAAGAACTCGGCCTGCTCGCGGTACAGGTAGTTTCCGGTCTTGAAGTCGCGGTACTGCGGGATCACGAAGTCCACCAGCACGCGCAGGGTCCCCTGCCCCGCCGGCTCGGCGATGAACAGCCCCGCGGGCACCAGGTCGCGCAGGATGAGCAGCGTGAGCTGGTCCGCCGCGGGCGCGAACGAGAAGCCGGGAAGGTAGAGGCGAACTTCCTGCTCGTAGAAGCGCAGGAAGTACCCCACGTACTCGGACGTGGGCTCCACCTTCAGCAGGCGGAAGTACTCGCGGCTGCGCATCATCTTCGCCAGGTAGTAGACGTTGATGAAGACGATGAAGGTGTTCATCGCCGCCACGGGATAGGCGTGGATGAGCAGCCCGTACACCGCGAACGTGGCCGACCCCACCAGGTTGATGACCCGCAGCCGCAGGATGCGGCTCATCATGAGCGAAACGGCCACGAGGCCCGAGGCCACGTAGCCGATGATCTCGTACACCGTCTGCGTCTGCATCCCTGAAACCGCCCCTACCGAAGTGAGCCGCCCGACCCGCGAAGAGCGCACAATTCAATCACCGCGCGCCGCCTCACGCAAGTGCCGCCTGCCCGCGCACCTCTCTCACGACGCGCGGTCGGCCGGCTCCCGCTCGCGCTCCGGCTTCGGCTCGCGCTGCGAGGGCGGGGTGGACGCGGCCTGCACCTCGGCCGCGTGCGCGCGCGAGCCGCGGCGCAGCACCACGACGAGGTAGACGACCACGGCCAGGTTGCCCAGCAGCAGGAGCAGCTTGGGCAGCGAGCCGCGGTGCAGCACCTCGTACAGCTCCCACGGCACCAGCGACGCCGTGGCGATCACGGTGAGGTACTCGGCCCAGCGCTTCCCCATCCACAGCCCGATGCCCTCGGTCCAGAAGAGGCCGGCGTACAGGAACGCGCCGACGCCCAGCCCAACCAGCGTGCGCCGGCTGAGGCCGGTGACCTGGGTGAGCACGTCCTGCAGCAGCCGGTAGTCTTCGCGGAACGACAGGCCCTCCACCCACTGCTGGAGCTGCGCCGCCGCGCCGGGGTTCAGCAGGCGCAGCGCCGCCATGCCCGTGAGCATGAGCAGGATGCCCTGGAGGAACTTCACGCTCGCGATCACCCGCAGCCAGCGCTTCTGGGTGGTGCGGACGGGGGGTGGGGGCACGGGCCTGGGTACGCTCTGTTGCATGTATGCCGGCTGCCCGCCGCCCTCGCAACTCGCGGGAACGGACGGGAATCGTGGAAGTCGAAGAAACAGGCCGGACGCAGGTCCGAAACGAAGGCGGACGGCCGCGGCGCGCCTCATCAAGCATCGCCGCAGACGTCCGCCCGTGCAAGACCGAGCCCACCGTTACGCGACGCAGCGTGGACTTCCCTCACCGGAACGGACACCGAGATAAGCCCACGGGGTAGGAGTGGGCGAGAAGGAGGTGTTCCAATGGAAGGGAAGAAGAATCGGCGGCAGTTCACGGCCGAGTTCAAGATCGAGGCGGTGCGTCTGGTGGAGCAGGAGGGGCGCTCGAATGCCGGTGTAGCCCGTGAGCTGGGGATCCGGCCCGACATGCTGCGCAACTGGAGGCGGGCGGCGCAGGGGAAGGGCGGGCTGGGGAAGGCGGAAGACGTCTTCCCAGGCAACGGACGGCTGCCCAGCGCGGAGGAGGAGATCCGCCGCCTGCGGTGCGAGGTGGAGATCCTGCGGCAGGAGCGCGAGATCCTAAAAAAAGCAGCGGCCTTCTTTGCCAGAGAGCTGCGGTGAGGTACGACTTCATCCGCAGCCACGCGAGCCAGTATCCCGTGCAGACGCTCTGCCGGGTGCTGGAGGTGTCGAAGGCCGGGTACTACGCGTGGAAGAAGCGGGGTCGCCTCGTGCAGCGACCTGCGCGTGAGCTGGAGGTGCGGCTGCACGTGCGCGCCGCGTTCGGGAAGAGCAAGGGCCGGTACGGCAGCCCGCGCGTGTATCGAGAGCTTCTTGCCCAGGGCGTGCGCACGAGCCGCAGGAGAATCGAGCGGCTGATGCGCGAAGACGGCCTGTGTGCCCGGCCGAAGCGGCGTGTCCGTGCGAAGACAACGGACTCGTCCCATACGCTACGGGTCGCCGGGAACGTGCTGGACCGGCAGTTCTCGACCGCGGAGTGTGCGGGAGTGGATCGGGTATGGGTCAGTGACATCACGTACCTGCCTACACGCGAGGGCTGGCTCTACCTGGCCGTGGTATTGGACCTGAAGAGCCGGCGCGTGGTAGGCTATGCGATGTCGGAGACCATGGAGACGACGTTGGTCACCCGTGCCCTGGAGCAGGCGCTCTGGAGCAGGCCGCCGCCGCCGGGGCTGATCCACCACTCGGATCGTGGATCGCAGTACGCCTCGCACGAGTACCAGGAGCTCCTGGCGCAGCACGGCATCGTGCCCACCATGAGCCGCAAGGGGAACTGCTGGGACAACGCAGTTGCCGAGAGCTTCTTCGCTACGATGGAGTGGGAGCTGGTCGAGCGGGAGGACTGGCACACGCGGGCGATGGCCAAGCGCGACACGGCAGAGTACATCGGCACCTGGTACAACACCCAGCGCCGTCACTCCAGCCTCGAGTACCTCTGCCCGGCTGAGTACGAAGCACGGCTCGCCTTCACTCCGAAGGCAGCCTAAACCCCGTGTCCACTCCGCGGGGGGAAGTCCAACCACCTCTCCCGCTTCGTACTCCACCGCAGAGAGCCGCTGTGGCAGCATACGCTCGCTCGGCCGGTAGCGGGTGGCAGGCACCTCCAGGCCCAGCGCCTCGTGAGGACGGACGTGGTTGTATTTCGGCCGGTACAGGTCG
>DASRQW010000346.1 GCA_035696245.1 Longimicrobiaceae bacterium
GCGCGAGGACTTCCGCCGCCGGGCGCTGTGGGCGGGCACGGTCACCGTGGGACTGTCGATCCTGGTCCTTCCGCTGCTCCACGCCCGCGCGCCGCACCTGTGGCACGGCCTGCTGAGCCCCCGCGCCTGGCTGGTCGTCGCCGCCGGCGTCATCGCGGCACTCCTCTCCGGCCGGGCGCTGCTCCGGCGCCGCTTCCGGCTGGCGCGTACCGCGACCGTCGCGCAGACCGTCTGCCTGCTCGGCGGCTGGGGAATCGCGCAGCACCCGTACCTCATCTACCCGGACGTGACCATCGCCTCCGCCGCCGCTCCGGCGTCCACGCTCGCCTTCCTGCTCTGGTCGCTGCCGTTCGGCATGGCGCTGCTGCTGCCGTCGCTGTGGCTGCTGTTCCGCGTGTTCAAGGGCGAGCACCTGTAGAGGGTTAGCTGCGCCGGACGGAATCCCGGCCCGCGACACCGCGTCTGCATGCGCGGAATCTCGTCCGCAGACGATCGCGGTTCCCAGCCGGGCGTTTCGGACGCCCGGCCCGCTGCACGACGTCCATCTTCCGGTCCGCTCCAAGCCCTTTTCCCGCTTTCCGGCATACCCTCGCGTTTCCCGCCGACGTTGCGGCCCAACCCGCGCGTGCTAAATTCACATCTCTCTCCACTCCGCCTCACCAGATCCCGCGCTCCCGTGCCCGCCCCTCCGGCGGCCCGTCCGGAGCCGAACCGGAGCCCCGCAGCATGAGACCCCTGTTCCGACGCTTCGCCATCGCGCTCGCGGTCCTGGCGCTGGCCGCCCTGCTCGCCTTCGCGCTGGGCAGCGTCTTCGCGTCGCGCGGCGGGGCGGTGGGGTCGGCGCTGGCGTACGATGCCATCGCGTATGTCTTCCTGATGGTGGGCGTCATGGCGTACCGGCGCTCCAGCGGGGTCGCGGCGGGGCCGGCGTTCCTCATCCACATGAGCAGCTGGGCGCTGTACCTGCCCTTCTTCGGGATGACGGGCGGCACGCCCGAAGGCAGCGCGGCCTACGCGGCCTACGCGCTGGGCTTCTTCCTCAACGGCGTGTCGCTGCTGCACTTCTCCGCCGCGCTGGCGTTCCCGCGGCGCGTGAACGGGTGGCTGGGCGGCTTCGCCGCGGCGTACGCGGTCGCGCTCCTGGCCTGGCTCGCCGCCGTGGCCGAGGCGTTCGCGGGCAACCTCGCCGTCCCCGGCGCCCTCTCCAAGATCGTGCTGGGCGTGGACGCGTTCGCCTTCTTCGCCTCGCTGGTGATTTTCGGCGTGGGCTCCGGCACCTCCTCCAGCCCGCGCGCGCGGCGGCAGCTCGCCTGGGCCTCCGCGGGCATCGCCCTGGGCCTGGGGCCGGCGTGGCTCAAGCGCTGGCCCGGCATCGGCCCCGTCCTCTCGGCCGAGGCGCTGCCGCGGCTGCCGCTCTACACGGTGTTCTGGCTGGTGATGCCGCTGGGCTTCGCGTACGCCATCACCCGCTTCAACCTGTTCGACGCCGGCCGCCTGAAGACGCGCGCCCAGCAGATCTCGGTAGATCTGCTGCTCTCCAGCAACGTGGACGAGGTCTCGCGCCGGGCGCTGGGCGCGCTGGGCGACGACTTCGAGCTGCGCGGCGCCGCGCTGTGGGCGCTGGACGACGCGGGCATCCCGGTGCAGATCGGCGGCGAGCCGGGGACGGGAGATGCGCGGCGGGTCGAGGAGGTGCTGCGCGGGGGCCAGCCCGTGAGCGGCGAGACCGAGGGCCACAGCCTGCTCGTCTATCCCGTCCGCTACCGCGGCGAGGTGGAGGCCGCGATGTGGCTGGAGCGCGCCGCGGCCGAGCCGTTCGAGGAGGGCCACAGCGAGTACCTGGCGCTGCTGGAGCCGCAGCTCGCCATCGCCCTGCACCTGCGGCGCGTGGACGACCGCGTGCGCATCGCCGCCGAGGAGCTGACGGCGCTGGCGCGCGAGGTGGACACCGTGGCCGGCGAGCTGCGCGTGACGGGCGAGAGCGTGACCGCCGCCGTGCAGGAGGTGAGCGAGGGCTCGCTGCGGCAGACCGAGGACTTCCGCAGCATCGCCGAGGCCATCACCACCCTGCGCGGCGCCAGCGTGGAGATCGCGCAGCGGCTTGCGATGGCCGACCGCTTCGGCGGCGACACGCTGGACCGCTCCGAGGCGGCCGGGCGCGACGTGGAGCTTCTCGTGGGCCGTGTGAAGGAAGGCGCCGCCCGCCTGCGCGAGATCGAGAGCGAGGTCACCACGCTCCGCGAGCGCAGCGGCGAGATCGGCGCCATCTCCACCGCCATCCACGAGGTCGCGGAGCAGACGAACCTCCTCGCCCTGAACGCCGCCATCGAGGCCGCGCGCGCCGGCGACCACGGCCGTGGCTTCGCCGTGGTGGCCGACGAGGTGCGCAAGCTGGCCGAGGGCAGCGCCGAGTCCGCGCTGCGCATCGCCAACATCGTGGGCGAGGTGCGAGAGGAGATCGCCCGCGTGGCCGACGCCATCAGCGCCGCCCGCGGCGACATCGCCGAGGGCGCCAGCGGGGCCGACCGCGCCGCCGTCGCGCTGCGCGAGAGCATCACCCAGGTCGCCCGCCTGCGGGGCGAGATCGCCGAGGTGGCGTCGCTCACCGACGCGGCCCAGTCGCGCAACGAGATGATCGCCGACGCCGTCACGCGCGCCACCGACATCAGCGAGCAGAACGCCGCCGCGGCCGAGGAGACCGCCGCCGCCACCGAGCAGCAGCTGGCGTCGCTGGAGAACGTGGCCGCCAGCGTGAAGGAGCTCTCCGGCCTGGGCAGCAAGATGTTCGAGCTGCTGCAGGTAGAGCGCAAGCCCGACGCGCCCGTCCCCGCGCCCGCCATGCGCGACCTCGCCCGCACCCCCGCGTGAGCGACCCCGACGGCGGTTCCCCATCTCCGGCTCCTGCATCCACCGACGCATCCGCCTGTACGTCGGTAGATCTGGATTCCCCGGCCGCTGCCAGCAGCACATCTGCCGAGAAGCACGGGACGCGCTGGGGACGCATCGCCATCCTCGCGATGTTCGTGGCCGCCGTAGCCGCGTTCTTCCTGTTCGGCGGGCCGCAATGGCTCTCGCTGGATGCGCTGCGGGCGAACGCGGAGAGGCTGCGGGGATACACGGCGGACCACTACGCGGCGATGCTCGTCGCGTCCGTGCTCGTCTACGCCGCGGCGACCGCGGTGAACGTCCCGGCGGGCGCGGTGCTCACGCTCGCCGTCGGCTTCCTCTTCGGGCGGTGGGTGGGGACGGCGGCGGTGGTGGTGGGCGCGACCGCGGGGGCGACGCTGGCGTTCCTGGGCGCACGCTACGTGTTCGCGGACGCGGCACGGCGGCGGGCGGGTCCGTTCGCGCAGCGCATGCTGGCGGGGTTCCGCGACAACGCGTTCAGCTACCTGCTCTTCCTGCGCCTGGTGCCGCTCTTCCCGTTCTGGCTGGTGAACCTGGTGCCCGCGCTCACGCCCATCCGCGTGCGGACGTTCGTGGCGGCGACGGCGATCGGCATCATCCCCGGTACCTTCGCCTTCGCCAACGCGGGTTCGGCGCTGGCGTCCATCCGCTCCACCCGCGACATCCTGGGCACGTCCACGCTGCTGGCGTTCGGGCTGCTGGGCGTGCTGGCGCTGGTCCCCGTGCTCGTCCAGAAGCTCCGCTCCCCCAAACCCGGAATCGCCCCATGAGCGAACACGTTACAGACGACCAGCCCGTGCTCGTGCCGCCGCGCCGCGTGACCACCGCCGCCGCGCTGGGCCTGGCGCTCGCCAGCATCGCCGCCCTGATGGTCATGCTCGCGGGCCTGGGCAGCCGCCTGGGCTGGTGGCACTTCCGCACCGGCTTCACCGTCCTCAAGTGGGGCGCGTACCTGGCCATCGCCGCGCTGCTCATCTCCATCGTCGGCGCGGTCATGGCCCGCAGCCGCGGCCGGCGCGGGGTAATGCTGGGGCTGCTCGGCGCGCTCGTCTCCATCGTCGTCCTCGCGCCGCCCATGCTCATGCTGCGCAAGGCCAAGTCGGTGCCGCCCATCCACGACATCACCACCGACACGCAGAATCCCCCCGCGTTCGTGGCCGTCGTGCCGCTGCGTGCGGATGCCTTGAACCCCAGCGCGTACGGCGGAGACAGCATCGCCGTGCAGCAGCGGAAGGCGTATCCGGACATCCAGCCCATCCTGCTCGAGGCGCTGCCGGACTCGGCGTTCAACCTGGCCCTCGCCGCCGCCAAGGACATGGGCTGGCAAATCGACGACGCGAGCCGCCAGGACGGACGCATCGAGGCCACCGACCAGACGTTCTGGTTCGGCTTCAAGGACGACGTGGTGATCCGCGTCACGCCCAAGTCCGGCATCTCGCGTGTGGACGTGCGCTCCGTGTCGCGCGTGGGCGGCAGCGACGTGGGCAAGAACGCCGACCGCATCCGCGCCTACCTCGCCAAGCTCCGCCCGTACGAAGCCAAGGAGAGCTGACGCCGCTGCCGTACGAATGCGCGTCCGGCGACGCCGTTCGTCGCCGGACGCGTTTCGTCGTCTCGTCCTTCGGTCGCGCGTCCGAACGGCGCTAGGCCCAGACGAAACCGGGTCGCCGCGCATCCTACGGGCGATCGGGAGATGCGCATCGCCTGGCGCCGTGTCATGCAGGGGAGTGGAGATGGGCGGCGGGCGAACGTGAGGATGCGAATAAGCCGGTGCGAGGCGGCGGGGGTAGGGCGATCCTCGGGTCCAGCATTGGCGTACGGTTAAGGTGATGCGCGGCCGCGGACCCCCGGCGCACCGGCGGGTGTAATGCTCCGTCGGTATCGGCCACTCGGCCGCCGTGCACGTGCCGGAACGGACGTCCGGACGGTCCGCTCGCGCGGGCCCGAATGCTGCTGGTGGACCCGGACCGCCGGGACCCATGCGGCCGAAGTGGTTGTTTCGCAGAGAGATCCCCGGAGGCAGCCGCCTCCTTTCGCCACGCTCAACGTCCGGACGGGCACCCCCCGGCCGGAGGGACTTCAGGCCAGAGATGAACAAGACAGTGGCCCCCAAGAGCAGCCGCCGCCGGCACGCGCTGGCCCTCTCCGCCGTGGTGCTGGTGCCGCTCTTCGCGGGCGGCTTCGTGCTGCGCTCGCGCGGCAGCGACGAGGGCGTGCGCGTGTTCCAGGAGGTGCTCACCCTGGTACAGGCGCGCGCCGTGGACAGCGTGCCCGAGGACTCGCTGTACCAGCAGGCAGCCCGCGGGCTGCTGCGCAGCCTGGGCGATCCGTACGCCGAGCTGTTCTCGCCCCAGGAGCTCGCCAGCTTCTCGCGCGAGTCGCTGCGCGGCTCGTACGGCGGCCTGGGCGTGATGATCGAGCAGCAGGACGACGGCGTGACCATCACCAAGGTCTACCCCAACACGCCGGCCGAGCAGGGCGGCGTGCAGGCGGGCGACCGCATCGTGGCCATCGAGGGCGTGAGCGCGGTGGGCTGGAAGCTGGACCAGGTGTCGGACAAGCTCATGGGCCCGGCGGGCACGCCGGTGAACGTGACCTTCCGCCGCTACGGCGTGACGCAGCCCATCAACTCGCGCTTCATCCGCCGGCAGGTGCACGTGCCCGCGGTGCCGTATGCGCTGATGCTGGAGGGCAACGTGGGCTACGTGCCGCTCCAGCAGTTCAGCAACACCAGCGGCGAAGAGACGCAGGCCGCCATCGAGAAGCTGAAGGCGCAGGGCGCCCAGGCTTTCATCCTGGACCTGCGCGGCAACAGCGGCGGCAGCGTGAACCAGTCGGTGCAGGTGAGCAACCTGTTCCTACGCCAGGGCCAGCAGATCAGCACGGTGCGCTACCGCAACCAGCCCAACGACGTGTACGTGGCCGACAAGCCGCCCGTGCTCGCCGGCGCCCCGCTCATCGTGCTGGCCGACGGCTACGCCGCGTCGGCGAGCGAGATCGTGGCGGGGTCGCTGCAGGACCACGACCGCGCGCTGATCGTGGGCACCACCACCTTCGGCAAGGGCCTGGTGCAGGACCTGTATCCGCTGGACGGCGGCTGGGCGGTGAAGCTCACCACCGGCAAGTGGTACACGCCCAGCGGCCGCTCCATCCAGCGCCCGCGCAAGCTGCTGCCCAACGGCCAGCTGGTGGTGGACTCGGCCACCATCCGCAGCGACTCGGTGAGGGGCCGGCCCACGTACCACTCGGATAGCGGCCGCACGGTGTACGGCGGCGGTGGCGTGACCCCCGACGTGGTGGTGAAGAACGACACGCTCAGCAAGACGGAGCAGGCGTTCATGGCGTCGGTGGCGCCCAAGGCGCAGGCCACCTACCGCGTGCTGGACCAGTTGGCGCTGGAGCTGCGCGGCCAGGCCGGGCCGAGCTTCACGGTGTTGCCGGCGTGGCGCGAGACCTTCTTCCAGCGCCTGGTGGCCGCGGGCGTGCCGGTGCAGCGCGCGCAGTACGACTCGGTGCAGCCGCTGATCACGCGGCTGCTCGAGGAGCGCATCGCCACGGTGGCGCAGGGCGACTCGGCCGCGTTCCGGCGCGGCGTGCGCCAGGACCCGCAGCTCATGCGCGCGCTGTCGCTGCTGAACGGCGTGCAGGGCCAGCCGCAGCTCTTCGCGAAGGCCGCCGCCACGGCTCGCCCCGGCGAGACGCCCAGCGCCGGCACCACCGCCGCCGCTCAGCCCGCCGCGAAGCCGTAAGCTTCCGGCAGGGCAGAGGCGCGGACGACGAGAGGGGGGGCTCCAATGCGGGGCTCTCCCTTTTTTCGTGGGCGGCGGCGGGCCCCCTCCCCCAGCCCCTCCCCCAAAACTGCCTGGGGGAGGGGAGCTTGGGTGTCGCAGTCTGGAGATTTGGGGCGGGATGGAATGAGGTCGGTTGGGGCGACTACTGCTGCTTGTGGGCCTGTTCGAAGTCCCACTGCTTCTTGCGGAAGGAAACCCAGGCGGAGTCCGGGACCGTCTTCTCGACCGCGCGGTAGATGCGGTCCGCGTCGGGCTGATCGGCCGCGGCGACGTGGGCGGGGATCGTGAAGGTGTGTGTGCCTATGGAGCCGGTGAGGCCCTGCGCGGGGGCGCCGTTCGCGGGCTCCCCGGCTGTCCACTTCCGCGTAAGCAGCGCGGTGGAGTCGATCACGGCGCGGAGGTGCGACATCGCCGCTGGCGCGACGGCGAAGCGCTCGGTCCAGGTGGCGGTGTCGGCCGCGGTCCCTGCGCGCCACTCGACGCTGCCGGCGGAGTCCTGCACGAGCAGCGTGTAGTCGTAGTGGAACGGCGGCGAGACCGGGCCGTTTCCGTTCTCGTACTTGAGCCGCAGCGGGCCGGACGCCGCATCCGCGCCCCCGTCTCCTCCGCCGCATGCCGCGGCGATCGCGGCCAGCATGCACACGCGCAAAAGCTTCACTTCCGCTCCAGGGCTCGGGTGAGATGACGCAGCCGCCACGCTCTCCCCAAGATGCTGCGGCATCGCCCGAAAAGACAACGGTCTAGCCGCCGCCGCTTCCAGAGCACGGATTACCGATGAACGAGACGAGCTTCGAAGTGCGAGCCGTGGGCCGGGTCGAGTCGCCGCTTGCGGTGGTGGAGGCTGCGCCGCGCCAGGCGGACGAGGGCGCGCCCGCGGCCTGGCTGGTATTCGAACCGGAAATGCTTCCCGCGCTCTCCTCCATCCGCCTGGGCGACCGGGCGATCGTGCTCACCTGGCTCCACCACGCGCGGCGTGACGTGCTGAGCGTGCATCCCCGCGGCGACCCGGCGCGGCCGCGCGAGGGCGTCTTCAGCACGCGCTCTCCGCACAGGCCCAACCCCGTCGGGCTGCACCGGGTGGAGATCGTGGCGGTGGATGGGCCGCGGGTGCAGGTCCGCGGCCTGGAAGCGGTGGACGGCACTCCCATCATCGACCTCAAGCCCGTGCTCGACGACGAGATCGGCGAGCGCTGAGCGGCTACTCGCGCCGGTCGCCCGGCTGCGGCGGCTCCGGCTCGATTCGAACAGCTTCGGTGGCTCTGTCGGTGGGCGCCTACCGCCACTGCTCGAAGACGGGAGCGGCCTCCTCGCGGATCACGAGAACTGCGTCGAAGTATCGCCACCAGTCCGCCGGGGCGAAGCCGCCCAGCAGCCGTGAAGGCACGCTGCCGATGCGGCGCAGCGCCGTGCGATCGACGTAGGCCCAGGCCGTGTCGGGCCGGGCGGCGCGGACTTCCAGCGAGCCCGGCGGCAGCTCCGGCAGAGGCTTGCCCGGCCGGCCGGCCATGGAGCTCTGCCCGGCGAGCGCGCTGAAGCCGATCACGCCCAGCCGCCCGCCCCAGCGCCCGGCGATGCGCGCACCGAGCGGCTCGTGCGGAAGCGGGCCCTGGCGCCTCGCGGCGTGCACCGTGGCGGTCCAGACGATCACCTTCGTGCCGCGGGGCAGCCGCTTCATCTGCCAGGCGAAGTTGCGGTACATGGCCAGGTCGCGGTCCGGCACCGCCGCCGTGTCCTGCTGGCGCGCGAAGTACCCGGCCAGGCTCTCCAGCATGGCCCGCTCGGGCGTTTCCGCAGCGCGTCCGCCGCCCGCCCGCGCCGCAGCCGCGAGGCTCGCGCAGCGGCGAAGGCGCACTCGCTCCGCCTCGTCGAACTGCTGAGCGCCGTCGTACCGCCAACCCAGGTTCCGCGCCACCGCTTCGCCGCACTCGGAAGCATCCCGCGCGGAGAGCGATGCGGCGACCAGACCTGGCAGCGTGGCGCGCGCGTACTCCGACGTCGCGCTCACCTGATCGTCCAATCCGCCCACCACGAGCCGTCCGGCGCTGGCCTCGCGGAACAGCCAGCCGCGCCACCCGGCGAGCTCGCGCGTCCACCAAAAGCGCCCGATCGACCGGTCGAGCTGCGGCTGCGCGGCAGTGCCTTCATCCACCGCCTTCTGGAAGCCCACGAAGTCGTACATGGGCGCCTCGAACAGCACCGCGCGGAAGCCGCACCGGCCCACCAGGCGCTCCACGATGCGCGCCTTCTCCTGGAACCCCCGCGCTTCACCGTGCGACGGCAGCTCCCCCAGCACCACGACGCGCTTGCCGCACACCGCGTCCACGACCTGCTCGGTGGCGGACCCCGCATCGGCTCCCTGCGCGCGCGCCGGCACGGCGGAGAGCGAAAGGGCGCACAGCGCGACGAGCGGGAGGAGAGCGCTCGCACTCCGGGCGGAAGCCGGATCGAGAAGCATCGGCAGCATGTCGGTTCGGACTGATGTGTGGTGATCGGCGAAGTGCTCGGCAGGGACCTTGGGCGTTCCGAAACCGTGGCGCCTCTGGATGCGATCCCAGCCGCATCGCCCGGCGGCTACGAGACTCACCCGCTGTTGATTGGCCTCCGGTTGGACCCGCTGCGCATCGGCGGAAATGTGACGGCAGACTGGGGTGCCGGAAAGGCGGCAGACGGGCGTTGCCCGCCGCGCATCTCCCGAATCCTCAACGTCTTGGAAAGTTTTCGGCGAGGTCAGGCCGCGGCGGGGAGCGGGTGGCCCTGGATGAAGAGGATGGAGAGCAGGTTGAAGCGTTCGGCCTGGTCCACGTTGCAGACATGGCCGGAGTTGGCGATCACGCGCAACTGGCTCCAGCGCGCGTGGCGCGCGACGATGTGGCGCACCGGCGGCAGGAACATGTAGTCCTCGTCGCCCATCAGGTACAGCGTGGGCACGGGGATCTCCTTTTCCTCGAAGAAGCGCAGCAGCGGGTTCACCTCGTAGGTCAGGCGGAACCAGCGGATGAACTCCTTCTGGCACAGCTTCTTGGCCTCGCCTACGAAGAGCAGGCGCGAGCTCTCGTGGCGCTTGCGCGGCATGATGACCCAGGCGAACAGCCGGTACAGCCACATGTACGGCACCAGCCGTTTGCCCAGGTTCCCCAGCGCCACCAGCACCCGCGAGCGCAGGTTGAGCCGCGTGACGGCGCCGCCCATCACCAGCGACCGCACGCGCTCCGGCGCGATCTCGCCGAGGGTGCGTATCACGATGGTGCCCAGCGAGATGCCCACGAAGTGCGCGCTGGCGATGGCCGCGTGGTCCAGCACCTCGATGATCTCGCGGCTGATCTCCTCGAACGTGTAGTCGCCCGTGCCCGCGCGCTCGGGCCCGTCCTGCGAGCCGCCGTGGCCGCGCAGGTCCACCAGCAGCACGTTGAAGTGCCTGCGGAACTCCCGCAGCTGCTTGTACCAGATGGACGAGCTGCCGCCCGCGCCGTGCACGAACACGACCCAGTCGTGCCCCGGGCCCAGGACGAACGTCTTGTGGTGCAGCATGGCGCGTGGGAGCGGGGTCGATGCGGGCGGTGCAGGCCGGACGGCCGTGCGGTAGATTGATACTCCGGTCGCGCGGCGGCGTTCGTCGCAGATGCAATGACATTCGGGAGATGGACGGCGGCGATGTGCCTGATCGTGCTGGCTTTCCAAGCGCACCCGCGCTTCCGCCTGGCGGTGGCCGCCAACCGCGACGAGGCGTACGCGCGCCCTACCGCTCCGGCGAGCTGGTGGCCCGACGCGCCGGACCTGCTGGCCGGGCGCGACCTGCGCGACGGCGGCACGTGGATGGGCGTCACCCGCGGCGGGCGCTTCGCGGCGGTCACGAACTATCGGGAGATGACGCCGCCGCGGCCGAACGCTCCCTCGCGCGGGCACCTGGTGGACGGCTTCCTCCGCTCCGCCGCCGCCCCGATGGAGTACCTGGCGGAGCTTGCCGGCCGCGCGGGCGAGTACAACGGCTTCAACCTGCTGGTGGGGGATGGAGATGCGCTCGCCTGGCTCTCCAACCGCGGCGACGGCCCGCACGCGTTGCAGCCCGGCATCTACGGCCTGAGCAACGCGCTGCTGGACACGCCGTGGCCCAAGGTCGTCCGCGCGCGAGAGCAGATGCGGGCCGTGCTGGACGGGTCGGAGGAAGATGTGGAGCCCGGCCTATTCCGCCTCCTCGCGGAGCGCGACCCCGCGCCGGACACGTCCTTGCCGGACACGGGCGTGGGCCTGGAGCGCGAGCGGGCTCTGTCGTCGCTCTTCATCTCCAGCCCCATGTATGGCACACGCTCGTCCACCGTGCTCCTTGTGCGCGGCGATGGGCGCGCGACCTTCACCGAGCGCCGCGTCACCCCAGGCGCCGAGGAGATGGGCGAGTCGCGCTTCGACCTCGCGTTC
>DASRQW010000347.1 GCA_035696245.1 Longimicrobiaceae bacterium
TTCGCGACGTTGACACCGTCGACGATGACCTTCGCCTTCTCGGGCAGCACGCGCGTGACGTTGCCTTCCTTGCCGCGGTCCTTGCCGGTGAGCACGCGGACCCGGTCGCCCTTCTTGATTCGTAGACCACTCATCACAGAACCTCAGGGGCGAGAGAGACGATGCGCATGAACTTCTTGTCGCGCAGCTCGCGGCCCACCGGGCCGAAGATACGCGTGGCGCGGGGCTCGCCCGCGTCGTTGATGATGACGGCCGCGTTCTCGTCGAACTTGATGTACGAGCCGTCCTTGCGGCGCACGTTGCTGGTGGTGCGCACGACCACCGCCTTCGCCACGTCGCCCTTCTTCACGGTGCCGTCGGGAAGCGCGTCCTTGACCGCCACGATGACGATGTCACCGATGGAGGCGTAGCGCCGCTTGCTCCCGCCCAGCACGCGGATCACCAGGGCGCGCTTGGCGCCGCTGTTGTCCGCGATCCTGACCATCGACTCTTGCTGTAGCATGGTTTCCCCGGTTAAGCCGAGAGCCGCGCGCGCGGGCCAGGTTCAGGCCCGCGCGGCGCCGCCCCGCTGAATTATCTCGCCCGCTCGATGACTTCGCTGACGCGCCAGCGCTTCAGCTTGCTGAGGGGCCGCGTCTCGGTGATGCGGACCACGTCGCCCACGTGGTAGTCGTTGTTCTCGTCGTGGGCGTGGTACTTCTTGGTGCGCGTCACCTGCTTGCCGTACAGCGGGTGGGCGTAGCGGCGCTCGACCACCACCACCACGGTCTTGTCCATGCGGTCGGACACCACGACGCCCGTACGCGTCTTCCGGCGGCCGCGCTCCTGGGCTGCGGTCTCGTTGTTCTCGGCGTTCATCAGCGGGCGTCCTGGGTCGCGGTGTTCCGCTCGCCCAGCACCGTCTTCAGACGGGCGACGTCGCGGCGGATGGTGCGGAGCAGGATCGGGCTCTCGAGCTGCTGCGTGGCCGAGCGGAACCGCAGGCGGAACTGCTCCTCCTGGAGCTGCTCGATGCGCTCCTCGATCTCCTGCGTGGTCATCTCACGGATCTCGGTGCCGTTCACGCTTCACCTCCCTGGGCGGCGGCGGCCATCGGCGCGGCGCTCTCCGAGGACGCGGCGGCCGCTGCGGCCTCCACGTGCTCGCGCACCACGATCTTGCACTTCACCGGCAGCTTGGCGGCGGCCAGCGACAGCGCGCGCTTCGCGACGTCGGGGGCCACGCCCTCCAGCTCGAACATGATGCGGCCGGGCCTGACCACGGCGACCCATCCTTCGGGGTTGCCCTTGCCCTTGCCCATGCGCACCTCGAGCGGCTTCTTCGTGATCGACTTGTCCGGGAAGATCCGGATCCAGACCTTGCCGCCACGCTTGATGTGGCGGGTCATGGCGATACGGGCGGCCTCGATCGAGCGGTTGCTGATCCAGCCGGGCTCGAGCGCCTGCAGGCCGTAGTCGCCGAAAGCGACGTAGTTGCCGCGCGTGGCCTTGCCACGCATGCGGCCCTTCATCTGCTTGCGGAACTTTACTCTCTTGGGAGCGAGCATGGTTGTCTATCCTCTCAGGCGTCCGACGAGTACGTGCGGCCGCGGCGGTTCTCGACGACCTCGCCCTTGAACACCCACACCTTCACCCCGATGGTGCCGTAGGTGGTGCGGGCGGTCGACTGTGCGTAGTTGATGTCGGCGCGCAGGGTCTGGAGCGGGATGCGCCCCTCCTTGTACCCCTCGGTCCGTGCGATCTCGGCGCCGTTGAGGCGGCCGGCCAGCTGCACCTTGATGCCCTCGGCGCCGGCGCGCATGGCGTTCTGCACCGAGCGCTTCATGGCGCGGCGGAACGAGACGCGCTGCACCAGCTGGTGGGCGATGCTGTCGGCGACGAGCTGCGCCTCGATCTCGGGGCGCTTGACCTCCTCGACGTTGATCGCCACCTCGCCCTTGCTGAGGCGGCCCAGCTCGTCGCGGAGCTTGTCCACCTCGCTGCCGCCCTTGCCGATCACCACGCCCGGACGGGCGGTGTGCACGGTGATGATCACCTTGCCCGGCTTGCGCTCGATCTCGATCTCGGAGATGGAGGCATGCCCCAGGCGCTGGTTCAGGTACTTGCGGATCTTCTCGTCTTCCATGAGAAGCTGCGGGAAGTTGCGCTCGGCGTACCAGCGCGACTTCCACGTAGCGACGATTCCGAGACGGAACCCGATGGGGTGAGTCTTCTGTCCCACGGCTACTCCTTGCGGTCGACGATGATGGTGACGTGGCTGGTCCGCTTGATGATCGGCGTCGCGCGGCCCATGGCGCGCGGCGAGAACCGCTTCAGCACGGGGCCGCCGTTGACGTACGCTTCACGAACCACCAGGTCGTCCTCGTCCAGGAAGGAGCCCGTGGCGTCCGCCTTCTGCCGCGCGTTGGCGACTGCGGACCGCAGGAGCTTCTCGATCGGCGTGGTCGACGCCTTCTTCGAGAACTTGAGGATCGAATAGGCCTCGTTGACCCCGCGGCCGCGGATCAGGTCCATCACGAGGCGCATCTTGCGCGGCGACATGCCGACGCCGTTGGCCGTTGCACGAGCTTGCATGATTGATATCTCCTTGGGCTCGTGTTTAGCGGGCCTTGGCACGCTTGTCGACGAGCTTGCCGCCGTGCCCGCGGAACATGCGGGTCGGGGCGAACTCGCCGAGCTTGTGCCCGACCATGTTCTCCGTGAGGTACACCGGGATGAACTTGTTCCCGTTGTGCACGGCCAGGGTGTGGCCGATGAAGTCCGGCGTGATGGTGGAGCTGCGCGACCAGGTCTTGACGACCCGCTTCTCGCTGCGCTCGTTCATCGCGCGGACCTTCTTGAGGAGGCTCTCCTCTACGAAGGGCCCTTTCTTGAGGCTTCTTGGCATTTCCTCTCGCTCTTAGTCGGACCCGCGGTTTCAGTCCCGCGGGTGGAGTCCACGTGGAATCCAGTGGTGGACGCGATTCGGGATAGAAGGGCCTGCGCCCCCCGCCCCTGAAAAGACGGCCTGCCGCGGCGCCCGAGCGGACGCCGCGGCCCTGCCCTGCTACTTGGTCGCCCGGCCGCGCTTGCGGCCGCGGACGATCAGGCGGTTCGACGACTTCTTGTTCTTGCGCGTCTTCACGCCCTCGCGCTTGCCCCACGGCGAGACCGGGGGACGGCCGCCGGACGTCTTGCCCTCGCCGCCGCCCAGGGGGTGGTCGACGGGGTTCATGGCGACGCCGCGCACCTTGGGGCGCTTGCCCTTCCAGCGGTTGGCGCCGGCCTTGCCCACCGACTGCAGCTCGTGGTCGACGTTGCCGACCTGCCCGATGGTGGCCATGCACTCGCGGCGCACCAGGCGCACCTCGGTGCTGGGCATGCGGAGGGTGACGTACTCGCCCTCCTTGGCCGCGATCTGCACGCCGGCGCCGGCTGAGCGGGCCATCTGGCCGCCCTTGCCCGGACGCAGCTCCACGTTGTGCACCGTGGTGCCCAGCGGGATCTCGGAGAGCGGCATGGAGTTGCCGGTGCGGATGTCCGACCCGCTCCCGGCCACCACCTCGTCGCCCACCTTCAGGTTGCGCGGGTGCAGGATGTAGCGCTTCTCGCCGTCCGAATAGTGGATCAGCGCGATGTTGGCGGTGCGGTTCGGATCGTACTCGATGGTCGCCACGCGGCCCACGACGCCGGCCTTGTTGCGCTTGAAGTCGATGATCCGGTAGATCCGCTTGTGGCCGCCACCGCGACGGCGCGACGTGATGCGGCCGTGGTGGTTGCGTCCGCCGCTCTTGGAGATCTTCTCGGTGAGCGCCTTCTCGGGGCGCCCGTCGTGCGTGATCTCGCTGAACGTGTTGATGGCGCGGAAGCGCGTGCCGGCCGTGACCGGCTTGAACTGCTTGGTCGGCATGGCTTTAGACTCCTTCAAAAAGCTCGATGGTGTCGCCTGCCGCCAGCGTGACGACCGCCTTCTTCCAAGAAGCCTTCCGCCCGGTGTACTTGCCGACGCGGCGCTCCTTGCCCGCGTAGTGCATGGTGCGGACGTTGGCGACCTTCACGTTGAACTGCTTCTCGACCGCGCCGGCGATCTCGATCTTGTTGGCGTCCTTGGCCACCACGAAGGTGTAGGCGCCCAGGCGGTCCAGCTGGTCGTGGCTCTTCTCGGTCACGATGGGCTTGACCAGGATCTCGTGCACCTTACGCATTGGCCACCTCGGCTTCCTGTGCGGCGCCGGCCGGGCGCAGCGCGTCGGCCTCGATGACGAGGAGCTTGGCGCGGAGCACGTCGTACGCCGAGGCCAGGGCCATCGGCATCACGTCGACGTCGGGAAGGTTACGGGCCGAGAGGACCACCTTCTCGTTGCTGCCCTGCGTGAGCACCAGCACGCGGCGCTCGCCGCCCATCTTCGCCACCAGCTCGGCCATGTGGCTGGTCTTGGGCGCGTCGAAGTCAAAGCGCTCGATGACCACCACCTGGTCCTGCAGGGCGCGCGAGCTGAACGCCGAGCGGCGGGCCAGCTGGCGGACCTTCTTGGGCACGTCCTGCCGATACGAGCGCGGGTGCGGGCCGAAGACGATGCCGCCGCCGCGCCAGTGCGGGGCGCGGATCGAGCCCTGGCGCGCGCGGCCGGTGCCCTTCTGGCGCCACGGCTTGCGGGCGCCGCCCGAGACGAAGGCGCGGGTCTTGGTGCTGGCGTTGCCGTGGCGCTGGTTGGCCAGGTACGCCTTGATCGTCTGGTGCAGCGCCGCCTCGTGGACGAAGCCGTCGAACAGCTCCTCCGGGAGCTGGACGGGCTCGCCCGCCTCGCCGGCGGCGGTGAAGTACCGTGCGTTGAGCATGGTCGGGGACCCCTATTGCTTCGTGATGAAAACGAACCCATTCACGGGGCCCGGAACGGCTCCGCGCACGTACAGCAGGTTGCGCTCGGCATCGACCTTGGCGACCAGCAGGTTGCGCACGGTCTGCTGCACGTTGCCCATGTGGCCGGGCATGCGCTTGCCCTTGATGACGCGCGACGGGTTGGTGCCCGCGCCAATGGAGCCGGGGGCGCGGTGCACGCGGGTGGCGCCGTGCGAGGCACGCCCGCCGCCGAAGCCGTGGCGCTTGACCACGCCCTGGAAGCCGCGGCCCTTGGTGGTGCCGGTGACCTTGATGCGCAGCCCGCGCTCGAAGGCGTCCACGGTCACGTTCGCGCCGACCTCGGGGGCCTGCTCGAAGTCGAACTCGCGCAGGATGGCCGGGGCGCTCTCGAGCCCCGCCTTCGCGGCGTGGCCGGCCTCTGCCTTGCTCACGCGACGCGCCTTCTGGGCGCCGAAGCCGAGCTGGACGGCTTCGTAGCCGTCCTTGTCCGCGGTGCGGACCTGAACGACGGGGCAGGGCCCCGCCTCGATGACGGTCACGGGCACCACGGCGCCCGCTTCGTCGAAGATCTGGGTCATGCCCAGCTTCTTGCCGATGATTCCAGACATCACATCCTCCTCAGTCGACCTTGATCTCGACGTCGACGCCGGCCGGAAGATCCAGCTTCGTCAACGCGTCGACCGTCTGCGGGCGCGAGTCCAGAATGTCGATGACGCGCTTGTGCGTCTTCAGCTCGAACTGCTCGCGGCTCTTCTTGTCCACGTGCGGGGAGCGAAGGACGGTCCACCGCTGCGTACGCGTGGGGAGCGGGATCGGGCCGCTGATGCGGGCGCCGGTCTTCTCCGCCGTGCGGACGATGTCGGCCGTGGTCTGGTCGATCACCGCGTGATCGAAGCCCTTCAGCCGGATACGGATCTTGCCTGCCATGAGTCGATGCCTTCGTGGTCAGTTGACGGTTAAGAAAAAGCCCTGGGATCGGACGCGCAGGCGGCGGAGAAGCTCGTCTCCGCCGCCTGCGCGGCCTGCCGCCAACTGGCTACTCGACGATCTCGGTGACGACGCCTGCGCCGACGGTGCGGCCGCCCTCGCGGATCGCGAAGCGAAGCTCCTTCTCCATCGCGATCGGCGTGATCAGCTCCACCACCATCTGCACGTTGTCGCCCGGCATCACCATCTCCACGCCCTCGGGCAGCGCGGCCGACCCGGTCACGTCCGTCGTGCGGAAGTAGAACTGC
>DASRQW010000348.1 GCA_035696245.1 Longimicrobiaceae bacterium
GCCGGGGGAGGGGGCCTCTCCCCGCAGCACCGATCTTTCCATCCGCCGCGGCATCTCCCCACGTGTAGTTCTCACGCCCTCGCGGCACCTCCCCCAGCGCATGGTCGATGCGGGCGAGGACGTCGCCGCTCAGTGTGATGCCGGACGCGGCGGCGTTGCCTTCCACCCCTGCTCCTCGCGTTGAGACGAACTTCCTCGCAACCGGCAACGCGCCGCCCGCCGCCCCGTGTTCGCCACAATACAGCATCGTGACAATCGGGGGCAACTGTTTATCTCCGGGACCGGCGGCGCGGCGGGGGCGATGCGATCCGGAGTTGCGGCCGAAGCTGCGGCAGGCGGCGCGGACCAGCATAGGACGGCAGATGCACGGCGGACCTCGCCGGAGCGGCTTCCCGTCACGGTTCTTGCGCTCCGCGGACGGTGGATGAGACGCGCCGCATCTCCGGAATCCCGGGCAGCATCTCGCCGGACGCGTATCGGCGGGCTCCGCGCCCGACCGACGCGGCTTCTGCATGGCGTGCGGTCCGGGAGATGCGGGGCGGCGTTCGCGACGGAGGGACTCGTCTTGTCCTTGGACGCTTGCATTCCTCGTTGGCACACCTATCATGTCCGGCGAGGCTGTTTTCGCCGCCACCCATGCCCGGAGCGTAGCCGTGAGACGTGTCGCCCTTCTGCTGGCCCTCGCCCTCTGTGCCCTGCCCGCCGCCGCGCGCGCGCAGCAGGGGCCGCAGCGCGCGCCCACGAACCTCCAGGTGCTGCCCAAGGACATCCCGCACGACTCGCTGATCGCCATCATGCGCGGCTTCACGAACGCGCTGGGCGTGCGGTGCAGCTTCTGCCACGTGATGGGCCCGGACGGGGGGATGGAGGGCGCCGACTTCGCCGCCGACACCAAGCCCGAGAAGCGCAACGCGCGGGTGATGCTCCAGATGGTGCGCGACATCAACTCGCAGTGGCTGCCCAAGCTGCCGGACCGCAGCACGCCGCCCGTGGGCGTGGGCTGCATCACCTGCCACCGCGGGATGCCGGTTCCCACCACCATCGACCGCGTGCTGGGCACTACGCTGGACAGCGCCGGCGCCACCGCGGCCATCGCGCGCTACCGCCAGCTGCGCACGGAGACGATGGAGCGCGGCACGTACGACTTCGGCGAGGGGCCGGTGAGCGACGTGGCCCGCCGCCTCGCCGCGCAGGGCAAGACCGCCGACGCCGCGGCGCTGCTGGAGATGAACTCCGAGTTCCATCCCCAGTCCGCCGCGGTGGACGTGCAGCTGGGCGACGTGTACCGCGCCCGCGGCGAGCGCGACAAGGCCATCGTGCGCTACCGCATGGCGCTGGAGAAGCAGCCCAACAACCAGATGGCCCGCCGCCGCCTGGACGAGCTGACCAACGGCACCCAGCCCCACCCCTAGCCGCTGCACGCACGACCAAGAAAGGCTCCGGACCGCCGCGCGGTCCGGAGCCTTCGCACGTCCGCCACCTCCCCGCCGTCGCTCGGCCCACCATCGCCCGACGACGTCCATCCACCGTTCCCGAGCCTGACCCATCCCTCCGCGGCTCTCCCCACGCGGCGTGCGGCAAATCTCATTCACTCCGGCCGATACGGATCGCCGGATGCGGCTTGGCGGATGCATGCGCAACCGGGCCTTTCTCTGCTGGCGCCAACCGTTTACGAAATTCCTGAACAACCATGCGGCGGATCGGGGCAGGTGCGCCGGAAGCGGGTCCGGGGGCGGAAAACAGGATGCTTGCCCCTGGCGATGCGGGCGCCCTACCTTGGCCCCGTAGGTCCCCCCGAAGGCCCCTGCCGCGTGGCACGGGCAACCCGGTCGAAGAGCCTCGCCGATGAGCACTTCCCGCAGGTTTCCCGCGCGCGCCGCCGCCGTACTGGGGCTGGCGGCGGCCGCCGTGCTGGCATGCACCGACCACAGCGACCCCCTGGCGCCGGTGCCCGGCGGCCCCGCGAGCCCGAACGGGCCGGGCGCGTCGCCCGCCATCGAGCTGGCGCGCATCGAGTGCACCGCGAGCGTGGCGGGGAAGACGGTGGAGTGCCACACGCCGGCCGCGGCCGAGCGCGGCGTGCGGGGCGACCTGCTGTATGGCGGGCAGGACACCTTCGTCACGGTCAGCTCGGCCAACGTGGAGTACGACTCCGGCACCCACAAGTACACGGTGGACGTGCGCGTGCGGAACCTGATCGCGCAGGCGATCGGGACCACCAACGGGACGACCGCGGACCCCTCGGGCGTACGGCTGTTCTTCCACCAGCAGCCTACCGCCACGTCGGGCTCGGGCACCATCGTCATCGACAACGCCGACGGCGTGGGGACGTTCACGGCGTCCAACCAGCCGTACAACGCGTACGTGGCGCGGCTGGACCAGTTCGTCCAGTCGGCGCCGAAGACGTGGCAGTTCGACGTGCCGCCCACGGTGGGCACCTTCGCCTTCCAGATGTACGTGTCGTCGCCCGTGCAGTTCCCCACCGGCTGGATCGACGTGTCGCACCCCACGTACGAGCTGCGGCGCACCTTCTCCAAGCTGATGACGGGCGTGGTGCGCGACCAGTTCGGGCGCGCCATCCACGGGGCCGTGATCACCTGGTCGTCGGGGAACGCGGCGCTGGCGACCACCGCGGCGGACAGCGGCTTCGTGACCGGGCACCTGCCGGGCGCGGTGGACATCGTGGCGAGCAGCACCAACACGGTGAGCGGCGGGGTGACGGCCACGCAGACGGGCGCCTCGCACGTCACGGTGCTCGGCACCACGCTCACGTGGACGGCGGGCGCGTCCAGCACCGACTGGAACGCCACGGGCAACTGGGACCGCGCCGTGGCGCCCGTGGCGCAGGACACGGCGGTCGTTCCGGTGGTGGGCTCCGCCATCTACCCCGTCCTGGTCCAGAACCAGGCGATCAGCGGGCTGGCGGTGAGCGACGGTGCGACCATCGACCAGAACGCCTTCGACCTCACGGCTTCGGAGAACGTGGCGGCCTCCACCGCCGGGGGCACCGGCGGCATCACCGGAACCACCGGCCGGCTCTTCCTGACCGGCGCCGGGAAGACCGCCACGGGCCGCCTGCCGCGGCTGCGGGTCAGCGGCACGTATTCGCTGACGGGCAACGTGAACGCCTCCGCGCCGGTCCGGGTGGACGGGGGCCGCATGCGCACCACCTCGTTCCGGCTCCGCATCCAGTAGGCCCGCGGGCGGTCCGCACCGCCCGGGGCAAACCTCAACCCGACGAGTCACGATGATGAAGAACCGTCTGCGCACGCTCGTTCTGGCCTCGGCCGCGGCCCTGGCGCTCGCCGCCGCCGCCGCGCCGGCGGGGGCTCAGTCCGACATCCTCCTGCAAGCCCGCTCGGGCTCGCCGGCGGGCGACCGGCTGCGCGTGGACAGCGCGGGCGGCCTCGTGGCCCTGGGGCAGATCGGCCACGGCATCATCCCGGCCACGGGAACGGGTGTGCGGATGATGTGGCATCCGTTCAAGGCTGCCTTCCGGGTGGGCGCCGTGGACGGGACTCAGTGGGACGACGCCAACACCGGGTTCTACTCCTGGGCCGGCGGGAACAACACCACCGCCAGCGCCTTCGGCACCTTCGCCTTCGGCGACGGGACCACGGTGTCGGGCACCGACGGGGCCGGTTTCGGCAGCTCGAACGTGGTGAGCGGCACGGCCGGGTTCAGCGCGGGCGCGGCGAACCACTGCACCGGCTTCGCCTGCGTCGCCATCGGCTTCACCAACACGGCCAGCGGGCAGGGCTCCGTGGCGATCGGCTACCGCGTGACGGCCGACGCGGACTATGCCGTCGCGCTCGGCCACCGTGCCAGCGCCAACGGCCACACCGGCGTCTTCATGTTCGGCGACGAGAGCACGACCGACTCCATTCAGAGCGGCGCCAACAACGAGTTCGCGGCGCGCGCGGCGGGTGGCTACCGCTTCCGCACCAACCCGACCCTCACCACGGGGTGCAACCTGCCGGCGGGCTCGGGCGTGTTCAGCTGCTCGTCGTCGCGCACGCTCAAGGACCACTTCGTGCCCGTGGCGGGCGAAGACGTGCTGTTGCGCCTGCGGACGGTGCCGGTGAGCTTCTGGAGCTACACGGGCGAGGCGGGCGGCGTGCGTCACCTGGGCCCGTTCGCGGAGGACTTCAGGGCCGCGTTCGGGCTGGGCGTGGACGACAAGTCCATCGGCCTGCTGGACATCGACGGGGTGAACTTCGCCGCCGTGAAGGCGCTGGAGCAGCGAACCGCCAGCCAGGACGAGCGCATCCGGGCGCTGGAGGCGCAGGTCGCCGAGCTGCGCGCGATGGTGCAGGCGCTCGCCGCCCCGCAGCAACCGACGCCTTGACGCATCGGGCGTTGCCCGGCTACGCGGCGGGGGGCGGCGTTCCGCGCCCCGCCGC
>DASRQW010000349.1 GCA_035696245.1 Longimicrobiaceae bacterium
CCCTACGACCAAGTTCCCAGGGGACTTTCACCCCCAAGCTCCAGCACATGCCGGGCACACAACGAAGAAGGGGCTCCGTCGCCGGAGCCCCTTCTTCTCATCTACCGATCAGCGTTCAACCATCTACCGATTCGGCTGAGATTCCATCTCCCGAAGCTTAGCTGTTCGGATCGAGGATCTGGTCGATGCGGTGAACGGCGCCCTGGAGGTGGAGCTGCGTCTGCCGGTCGCCGGCGCGAGGGATGGCGCGCTGGATCTCGGCCTTCAGCGTCACCAACTCGCCGCGCAGCTCCGACTTCGCGTCGGCCGAGAGCGGCGGGCGGGGCGGGCCGAACTGGCGCACCGGCGCGGCGTTCGCCGCCGGTGCGGGCGGGTTCAGCTTGCGGTCCACCTGCGTGAGGAAGTTCATCTGCAGCTCGCGCCGGTACGGGTCGATGGTGGGCGACCCGCTCGCCAGCTCGCTCCAGATGCCGCGCCGCACGTCGTCGAGCATGGACGACAGCGGGTAGGTGTCGGCGTTGCGCATGAGCGCCTCGTTTTCGAGCAGGCGGTTCATGCGGCTGTCGTCCAGCAGCGCCGTGAGCACGCGCGCCTGCGCGTTCACGATGCGGTTGATCATCCCCATCGGCTCGATGCGGCGCGCGATCTCGGGGCGGATCAGGTACTGCGGCGTGCGGAACACGCTCTCGTTCAGGAAGCGCACCGCCTCGGCCTGGCGCGCGCGGCCCAGCGGGTGGAACACCGCGCCGGGCTGGCTGCCGGACTTGTACTGCACCTCGGCGCCGCCCACCACGGTGACGACGTGGCCCGCCTCGGTGGCCCACTGGTTGACCGTGCGGTCGTACAGCTCGCGCAGGTCGCTGTTGTCCTCGCCGGGCCGCGTGGCCGCGCCGGGGATGTAGCCCACCACGCGCTGGATGTTGCGGAAGCCCAGGCCGGTGCTCTTCACCGGGTCCGCGTCGCCCACCGCCTCGTTCAGCGTGCCGTAGCCGCCGAACTCGTTGCCCTCGCTGAAGCGCAGCCACGGGATCGTATCCTGCACCCGCGCCCAGCGGTCCAGGGTGGGCCGCTCCTGCTCCGGGCTGCCCGCGCCGGGGATGGGCTTGTAGCCCCACATGATGGCGAACTTGTCGTACGGGCCCACGCGGGGGACGATGTCCGCCAGCGGGATGTTGTCCTCGGGCTGCGCCACGTAGTTGAAGCGCGAGTAGTCCATGATGCTGGGCGAGTGCCCCATGCGGTGCACCCACGACGCGCTGCGCACGCTGTCGGCCGGGTAGGTGGAGCTGCCGATCTGGTCGTGGCGCAGGCCCAGGGTGTGGCCGACCTCGTGCGCCACCACGAACTCCAGCACGCGGCCCATCAGCGAGTCGGGCATGGGCAGCACGCGGGCGCGCGGGTCCAGGTGCGCCGCCTGCGCGAAGTACCAGTCGCGCTGCAGGTTGAGCACGTTCTGGAAGATGCGCGCTGAGCCGTTCAGGATCTCGCCCGTGCGCGGGTCGCTCACGTGCGGGCCCGACGCGTTCTCGGTGGTGCTGGGCAGCCACCGGATCATGGTGTGGCGGAGGTCCTCGGGCGACCAGTCGGGGTCGTTGGCGGGCACCTCGCCGGCGACGATGGCGTCCTTGAAGCCGGCCGCCTCGAACGCGGGCTGCCAGTCGGTGATCGCCTTGCGGATCCACGGCTTCCACTGCTCCGGCGTGGCCGGGTCCACGTAGTACACGATGGGCTGCTTGGGATAGCACAGGTCGCCCACGCGCCGGTCCGAGCACTCCAGCCGGTAGCGGGTGATGTACTCGCGCGGCGCGGCGCGCTGCTCGGCGCCGAAGTCCATGTTGCTGATGTCGAAGAAGCCCACGCGCTCGTCGGCCCGGCGCGCCATCATGGGCCGCTCGGGGAGGCGCACGATGCTCCAGTGCGCGAGCACGCTCTGCGCGGGCGTGGGGGCGCCGCCGCCCTGCCCGCCGCCGGCGCCGCCGCCGTTGGCGCGCGGGGTGCCCGTC
>DASRQW010000350.1 GCA_035696245.1 Longimicrobiaceae bacterium
CGCGCTCCATCGCGTCGTCGTTCGCCGCGGCCGCGTGCCGCGCATTCTCGTCGCTCATCCCGTTACCCTGGTACTGCTGAAGTGCCTGCCATTCACCCCCGCCGGCTCGTCCGCGCGGGGTCACAATTCTACCAAACATCCGTCGTGCGGGCCAGTCGTCCGCGGCGTGCAGAATCATCGTTGCGTGATTTCCCACGGTATACGCCGCGTAGCGGACAGATCTACCGCTCGCGCAGCATCACCGTCGGGAGGGAAGCCGCCGTGGCGCACCGTGGTCCGATTCTGTACCGCGCGTGGGCCGATCCCTTCGGAGCGTTCTAACAGCCTTTTTTCAGCGATACTTACGTCCTTTTGCGCCGAGCTTCGCCAAACTTGACAAACTCGCGGACCGCGAATAGGCTTGGGTTGTGCACCTGCGCAATTGCGCAACTAGGGATGTTGAGGAACACTCGGCACAGGCGCAAGATCATGGCGAAAGAGAACGTCTCGATCTACCGGGGCAGCAAGACCGGCGCCTTTTTCCGAGGCGTCGGCCGCACGTTGGACATGGGCGGGGTTACTCGGGGGCAGAAGTACGTCCGCCGAGGCGCCGCGGGGCGTTTCGTGCCCCGCGATTCCGAAGCCGCGGCTGCCGACTGGCAGGTCGTCGGCGAGAACCTGCGTACCGCGGTGGAGAAGGTAACGCAGCAGTGGCCTGCCACGGGCGCCCCGTCGCCTGCGTGACCGGCTCGAAGAAGAAGCGCGATACCCGCTCGGTGCAACCCAGCGCCTCCGTAACCAGGGCCGATGGTGCATCACGGACGTTCTCTGAACCCGTTCCCGCAGCGGTGTCTCAAGGGAACGTCCTCTCGTTTGCGATGGAAGCGAGGCATGGCCCCGTGCCCGACGCTGCGGAGCTGGCGCGATATGCCGACGTCCTGCCGGAGGCGCCGCGGCTGATCTTCGAGGAGTTCCAGCGCCAGGCGTCGCACCGGCGCGCGATGGAAGTCCGGGACATGGAACTCGAGGAGCAGGTAGTCCGCGCGAACATCGCCGCCGAAAAGCTCGGCATGTACACCGCTGTCGTGGTGGTCCTCTTCTTCCTGGCGGCAGCGGTTGGCTTGATCGTCTCTGGACACGAAACCTCCGGGACGATCATCGGCTCCATCGACATCGTAGCGCTTGCGACTGTGTTCGTCGTGGGCCGGTTTACAGACCGCAACAACGAGGAACCGGAGGAGTAGATTAGGGCGCACCCGGTCGGCGTGCGCTCCGCTCATGCTCCAGCCTCCCGGCACACAGCTTTCCGATGAGTTGAACGCGCACCGCAGCTGACATAGCTGGCGCGGACCTACAGACTCCGAACCAAGCCGCCGGCAACCTGCGAGTTGTTGGCGGTTTTTCGTTCTCCAGATCGTCGCACGCGATTGGGCCGGTATGCGACGGTCTGGCGCCGATGGTCAGATCCTCGCGCTGCCGGATAGCTCGGCGGCGCGCTGGAGGGTGCGTTCGAGCTGGCGCTTGCCGGTGACGTACTGGATGGGCCAGGGCTGGGCCGTGTAGCCCAGCTGCGCGGCGGCGTGCAGCGTCCAGTTGGGATCCGCCAGGTGGGGACGGGCCAGCGCGCACAGGTCCGCGCGGCCGGCGGCGATGATGCCGTTCACCTGGTCCGCCTCGGTGATGTTGCCCACGGCGATGGTGGGGATGCCCGCCTCGTTGCGGATGCGGTCGCTGTACGGCGTCTGGTACGTGCGCCCGTACACCGGCTTCGCGTCGGGCGAGGTCTGGCCGGTGGAGACGTGGATGATGTCCGCGCCCGCGGCCGAGAAGGCGCGCGCCACCTGCACCGCGTCGTCGCCCTCCAGCCCGCCCTCCACCCAGTCCGTCGCGGAGATGCGCACCGACATGGGCCTCTCCTGCGGCCACACGTCGCGCATGGCGGCGAAGACCTCCACCGGGTAGCGGAGGCGGTTCTCCAGCGTGCCGCCGTACTCGTCGGTGCGGCGGTTGGCGAGCGGCGTGATGAAGCTGGAGAGCAGGTAGCCGTGCGCGCAGTGCAGCTCCAACATGTCGAAGCCCGCCTCGGCGCCCATGGCCGCCGCGCGCACGAACTGGCGCAGCACCACGTCCATCTCCTCGCGCGTCATCTCGCGCGGCGGGCGCATGCCCGGCCCGTGCGCGAAAGGTGACGGGCCCACCGTCTCCCATCCCCCCTCGTCCAGCGGCACGTCGTCGCCCTCCCAGGGCAGACGGACGGCGCCCTTGCGGCCGGAGTGGCCGAGCTGGAGGCAGATCTTCGCGCGGCTCCAGCGGTGCACGTAGTCGGTGACGCGGCTCCACGCCCGCACGTGCTCGGGCTCGTACATCCCCGTGCAGCCCAGCGTGATGCGCGCCTCGGGCGAGATGCACGTCATCTCCGTCATCACCAGCCCCGCGCCGCCCATCGCCCTGGCGCCCAGGTGCACGAGGTGGAAGTCGCCCGGCGTGCCATCGACCGCCGTGTACATGTCCATGGGCGACACCACCACGCGGTTCTCCAGCGTCATCCCCCGCAGCCTGAACGGCGTGAACATCGGCGGCACCGGCTTCTCGGCAGATGCAGCCTCCGCCGCATCCGCCGCGGCGTCCCTGCGGCCGGAGGCGAGGCTGGCGAACCAGCGCTCCACGCCGGCCAGGTAGGCGCCGTCGCGCAGGCGCAGGTTCTCGTGGCTCACCCGCTGGCTGCGCGTGAGCAGCGAATACGCGAACTGCGGCGGCTCCAGCTGCACGTATCGCCGCACGTTCTCGAACCACTCCATGCTGTTGCGCGCCGCGTTCTGGAGCCGTAGCGCCTCGGTCCGGCGCTCGTCCTGATATCGCTCCAGCGCCGTCTCCAGCTCCGGCTCCTCGCCCAGGATGCGTGCCAGGGCGATCGCATCCTCCATCGCCAGCTTGGTCCCCGAGCCGATGGAGAAGTGCGCCGTGTGCGCCGCGTCGCCGATCAGCGCCACCTGGCGCGCACGGCCGTTCTCCGCCGGCGGGAGGGCGTGGTGCCAGCGCTCGTTGCTCACGCGCGTGAAGTTGAGCCACGGCTGCTTCAGGTGCCGCGCGTTGCTCTCCAGCCGGTGCCCGTCCAGCCACGGCGCGAACATCTGCTCGCAGTAGGCGATGCTCGCATCGATGCCCGCCTCGTCCAGCCCCGCGTTGCGCCACGAGCGCTCGTCGCACTCCACGATGAACGCCGAGTGCTTCGCGTCGAAGCGGTACGCGTGCACCTGGAAGACGCCGTGCTCGTTCTCCACAAAGATGAAGGTGAACGCGTCGAACAGGCGCGTCGTTCCCAGCCAGATGAACTTCGCGTGGCGCACGTCCAGATCGGGATGGAAATGCTGCGCGTACTTACGGCGGATGGCGCTGTTCACCCCGTCGGCCGCCACCACCAGGTCCGCGTCGCCCAAGCCGATAGAGCCGAGCTGCGCGTCGTCGGCAACCTCGCACTCGAAGCGCAGGTCCACGCCCAGCCCTGCGGCGCGCTCCTGGAGGATCTGCAGCAGCTTCTTGCGCGCGATGCCGCTGAAGCCGTGGCCGCCGGACGTGATGGTGGTGCCGCGGAAGTGGACGTCAATGTCGTCCCAGTGCGCGAAGTTGTCGGTGATGCTGGCGTACGTCTCGGGGTCGGCCGCGCGCAGATTGCCCAGCGTCTGGTCCGAGAACACGACGCCCCAGCCGAAGGTGTCGTCGGCCCGGTTGCGCTCCAGCACCGCGACCTGGTGCGACGCGTCGGCCCGCTTGAGCAGGATCGAGAGGTACAGCCCCGCCGGCCCACCCCCGATGATGACGATCTTCACGCGCGCTTCTCCGCCGGTGCTGGGAACGTGGATGTGTTCATCGGGAGATGTACGGCAGGCTACGGTTTCGGCGATGGAATGCCGTGCATCGCCTTCACCGAATGCGCCGGTGGATTCGCATCACCCGATCCGCCGATGGCTCACGGTGGATACGACACGCGCCGAGCGCTGGGGTGAATCGGCCGAACCGCGAAGGACGCCGGACGGCATCGCGCCACACCGCCGCCGACCGGTAGGGTCCGACCTGCGTGTCGGACCGCGCCGCCGCAGCGATGGTGCGGAATCCAGGCACGATCGCTGCCGAAAGGCGGGAGCACACACAGGTGCTTCGCCTACCTGGCGGATGGTGCAGTGCGGTTCAGAGAGCCTTTGGAATGCGACGGCTCAGTAACCTGCCGGGCAGCCGCTGCC
Organism: Longimicrobiaceae bacterium; assembly: GCA_035696245.1. Classification (NCBI taxonomy): domain Bacteria; kingdom Pseudomonadati; phylum Gemmatimonadota; class Longimicrobiia; order Longimicrobiales; family Longimicrobiaceae; species Longimicrobiaceae bacterium. Next base: position 4,218 of record DASRQW010000350.1, read on the forward strand.
GTGCGGCGCCGGGCCCTCGCCGTCGTCGTCGGTGCCCAGGACGCGGCGAACCTTAGGGGTGTCGGCGCCGGCTTCCTCGGCCACGCCCAGGCTCAGGTGGCTGCGCATGGCCCACAGCTCGGGGAAGAAGCGGTTGTCCACGGTGCCGCGCAGGTAGCCCGCGCCGTCGCTGCCGCCCGTGCCGGGCTTCCCGCCGATCACGCGCTCCACCATCTGCACGTGGCGGAAGCGCCAGAGCTGGAACATCTCGTCGTACTCGATCAGCGCCTCGGCCAGGAGGAACAGGTCGTAGTGCTGCTCCGCCTCGCGGTACAGGCGCATGAACGCCTGCAGCCGGGTGCGCTCGGCCGCGTCGTCGCCCGGTTCCGGCAGCTCGAAGCCGCGGGCGCGGAGCAGCGCGTCGAACACGTCGCCCAGGCCGGGCTCGCGCAGCCGCCGCTCCAGCCGCTCGCGCTCGGCCAGGTTCGCGCCGAAGCCGTTCAGGTGCCGCCCGTCCTTGAGGCCCGACACGAACTCCAGCTCTCGGAACTGCACCGATTGGAAGCCGCTGGCCGGCATGATGTGGTCGCGGAAGGCCAGGAAGTCCATGGGCGTCATCGTCTCCAGCACCGAGAGCTGCGCCACCAGCACGCGCTGGATCTCGATGCAGCGGCGCAGCAGGCGCGTGGCTCCCAGCACCTCGCCGCGCGCCAGGCGCGCGATCACGCCGTCGATCTCGTGCAGGAGCTGCTTGAACCACAGCTCGTAGACCTGGTGGATGACGATGAACAGCGTCTCGTCGTGCTGGCCGGGGTCGGAACGCAGCTCCTGGAGCGCCAGCAGCTCGGGGATGCGCAGGTATCCGCCGTAGCTGAGCTTTCCGTCTCCCACCGGCAATCCGAACGACATCTGGCTCTCTCTCCCAGTGGTGCGCGCTGTGTGATTGGGAAGGTACGATGCACGGCCGGAGGGTTTCGGGCAAGGCGGGGGCCCTCACCTGGCTCGTGCCTCGCCTGTCCTCTCCCGGAAGCGGGAGAAGAAACGGTGGTGGTGCGGCCGGGGCGGTGTGCGGGTCGAGCGCGAATCCCTGCGGCCGGGCGGCTGGCGACTCGCGCTGCGCGCTGCGGGAGGGTGCGGCGAGCGGCATCGGCGCGGCGGTGCCGGCGGCCGCGGCAGGGATGGATGGGCTCGCGGTCATGGTGCGGCCGGAGCCCGCGGAGGCGGGCTTCGCGCCTTTGTAGCCCCGCGGGTTTACCCGCCAGGGCGATGCCGGAGCGCCGATGTCCCTCTCGAACCTCGTCTCCGCATGCCGCACCGTGGTGGACGAGCCCGCGAACCGGCTTCGGAACCACCGGCCGGGGTTACCCGCAGGAGCGATGCGGCTTTGCGCGCTCATTGTCCGCGGCACGAGCCAGCCTGCACCGAAGCTTCTCCCAACGCGAAGGGGCGGCATCGCTGCCGCCCCTTCGCGCGTGCCGGACGTGGACGGTGCTACTTGTCCACGCCGTACCGCTGCCGCGCGCCTTCCTTCACCACCGCCACCACCTCGCTGGTGTCCAGCCACACGATCTCGACCGTGCCCTGGTTGGTGATGGAGATGGAGCTGGGGCGGCCGCTCTCGTCACCGTCGATCTGCGCGGTGCCGTTGGGCAGGTCGATCACGGCGCCGCCGCGCAGGTACACCGTCAGGCGGCCCGTCACTTCCTTCTTGCTCATGGAGGCTCCGGAAATAAGGAGTGAAAGGGGAGGGCGGCCCGGTGCAGCGCCGCCCGCTCACCTGCAAAGCTGCGTCAATCGCCCGTCCGAAGCAACCGCCGCACCCGCCAGCCGACGGCCCCAACCGCGCCCGCCGCGACGCCCAGGCGCTTTCCGCCCATCCGAATCCGAGTAAACCGTTCCTGCCTTCGGAGAGATGTATCGCACACGGTCCAGTCTACCGGAAGCAGCCCACGCAGGTGGCCGTCGTGCCGTCGTAGCCCGCGGCCTCAGCCCCAGGGCGCTCCGGCAGCTCCGAATCTTCCGAGACCAGGCTACGCGTAGACGCCCAGCTCCGCCGTCTCGCCCAGCGGCATGGCCGTCTCGCGGCTGCGCAGCGCCTCCTCCGCAGCGGCGTCCACCTCGGCGGAGACGGCGGCCTCGATCTCCTCCAGGCGGTCGCGGCCGAAGCCCTCCTCCTCCAGCCAGGCCTCGTACAGGCCGATGGGGTCGCGCTTTCCCCATCTCCCGAAGAAGTCCGCATCGAACAGGGCGCGGGCCTCGCGCTCGTCGTGCGTGGCGTGGCCGCCCATGCGGAACGTCTCGGCCACCAGCAGCGTCACGCCTTCGCCGCGGCGCGCGCGGTCGGCGGCGATGCGCGTGGCAGCGAAGGCATCGAGCACGTGGTTGCCGTCGAAGGTGCCGCCCGCCACGCCGTACATGGCCGGCCACGCGTGGAACTCGCCGCCGCAGTGCTGCGCCAGCTTCGTCCCCAGCGCCACCTGGTTGTTGTGGATGATGTAGATGCACGGCAGCCGCTGCACCGCCGCGAAGTTCATCCCCTCGTGGAACGCCGCCGTCTTGGTGGACCCGTCACCCACCCAGTTGAGCGCCACGCGGTCCTCGCCGCGCTGCTTGAACGCCAGCGCCATCCCCGCCGTCACCGGCACCACGTCGCCCACGTGGCTGATGGGCGTCAGCACGCCGTAGCGCAGGTCGCCCGTGTGCAGGTCGCGGCCGCCGCTGGGCCCGTCTGCCGTGCCCAGGTAGCCGCGCAGCAGGTCGGCCACGGACATTCCCATCTCGTGGCAGGCCCCCACGTTGCGGATCATGGGAGAGACCACGTCGTGGTCCGGCCCCGACCGCCGCAGCGCGTGCACCGGGCCGATGGTGGCCGCCTCCTCGCCCACCCCCAGCCACGCCTTGCTGATCACGCCGCTCTTCACCCACCGCTTCAGCGCGATGTCGTGAAGGCGGTTGCGCAGCAGCCCCTCGTACAGCCCCAGCAGCGCCGCCTCGTCGAGCGCGCGGATGATGGCGGCGCGCTCCGGGTCCGCGTCTACACGCGCGCGGAAATCCTCCACCAGCTCCGGGTCGGCGGCCCAGGTCACGTACTCCGGGGGATCGTAGGCGGCGAAGCGCTTCATGGGGCGGTGCAGGGGGATGGAAAGCGGCTGCGGGAACCCCGCACGATACCCCCGCCGCCCCGCCCTCCGCAATGGGCGGCAACCGAAAAGACGCGGGATTTACTAAAGCTTCGGCGGGACGAGAATCACATCCGGCAGGTGCACCAACAACCCATCCGCGAACTCCTCGCCGAGGGCGAGTGGTCGCGAAACTCATCCCCCGGCCAGCCAATCGGCGCTCGGCTCGAGCGAGAACCCTCCGCCCCGCACCGGCCATCTCCCCTCCCCCAGGCAGTTGTAAAGGCCGGAGACATCCCTGACAGGTGTTCGGACAGATGCTTGACACTGGTGGGGGGCGGGAGGAGAGTCGCCGGCGGCGACTCTCCTCCCGCAGTCGAATCACCCGCGGCTGGGGCGCACCGTCCCCTCCCGCAGGTCCAGCACGGCGATCTTCTGCTTGCAGAAGTAAACCGCTAGCTCTGCCTCCTTCTCGCTCTGCCGCAGCGCCACCGGCTGGCCGTGAAACGCCTTCGAGAGCCGCCACTCCCGCCCTGCGTAGCTGATCCAGCCTCCGTGCTGCACCTTCCTGACCACCTCTCCCGCTTCGTACTCCACCGCAGAGAGCCGCTGTGGCAGCATACGCTCGCTCGGCCGGTAGCGGGTGGCAGGCACCTCCAGGCCCAGCGCCTCGTGAGGACGGACGTGGTTGTATTTCGGCCGGTACAGGTCG
>DASRQW010000351.1 GCA_035696245.1 Longimicrobiaceae bacterium
CAGCGCCAGGAGGTTCGCCTGCTCGTCGTGGCAGCGGGCCGAGACCTCGCCGGCCGTACGCTCCACGATCACGCTGCCGTCGAACTCGGCCAGCGCGCTGAACTTGTCCGGCGGAACCCGGTAGTCGATCACCGACTCCACCGAATCCTGGTGCGGCGCGGGAAAGTCGTGCTGGTAGAACGTGCGGGTGGCGACGATCCGCTTCCACGGCCCCGGCTTGTGCCAGACGAGCTGGCTCTCGGTGGCCTCGTCGGGCTCGCCGTACTGATCGATCACGAGCTGGGTGGCCTCGCGCGACTCGTCGGGCCAGCCCGCGATCAGCGCCGATCCTCTTTCTGCGGCCATGCGACCCCCTCCGCGCGTGCGTGGTTGAACGAAGTCGTCCGCCGCCGCGCAACGACCGTGCCCCCCGCCCCACAACGGGGAGCGGCCCGGACGCGCGGACCGCCACGTGAGGGATGCGCGCCCGGAGGGCCGGGACGCCGCCCCGCGCGAGACGGCCCACGCAGACGCACGAACGCCGACGGGGGCCGTGGCCCGGCGGAGTAGGGCACAGTGGTACCGTGCCCTACTCCGCGCGCAGCCCGGCCCCCGCCTGCGGGGGACACGCCCAAACCCTCGTCCTTCGCCGTTCCGCCCTCTTCCGAGCCGCCGAGAAACCTCGGAAATCGACCCGTAAGAGAGAAGAACGATGTGAGACGGACTAGCGGGTGCGGCGCTCCTTGATGCGCGCCGCCTTGCCGCGGAGCGCACGCAGGTAGTACAGCTTGGCGCGGCGGACCCGGCCCTGGCGCACCAGCTCGATGCTGGCGAGCATGGGGGAATGCAGCGGGAACGTGCGCTCCACGCCGATGCCGCCCGAGATCTTGCGGACCTTGAAGGTCTCGGAGACGCCGCCGTGCTTGCGGCCGATGCAGACGCCCTCGAACGCCTGGATGCGCTCCTTCTCGCCCTCGCGAACGCGCACGTTCACGCGCACGGTGTCGCCGGGGCGGAAGGTGGGAAGGCCCTCGCGCAGATATTCCTTCTGGGTCTCGATGAACGGATGCATGGGTCTGGCCTCGTCGTTGTGAGTGGAGAGGTTGGGAGGGCCGCGCGCAACGTCGCGCCGGCGTGTGCTCCCAACGTCAACTGTGCTCCGGACGCTCCGGCTGGAGCTCCGGGCGCCGCTCGCGCGTCAGCCTCTCGGACTGCTCGCGACGCCACGCGGCGATACGTGCATGGTCCCCGGAAAGCAGCACCGGGGGAACCTTCATCCCGCGGTACTCCGCGGGCCGGGTGTAAGACGGCGGGCTGAGCGTGCCGTCGTAGAACGAATCGGAAGACGCGCTCTCGTGGTCCGAGATGGCGCCCGGCAGCAGCCGCACCACCGCGTCCACCACCGCCAGCGCCGGGATCTCGCCGCCCGAGACGATGAAGTCGCCCAGGCAGACCTCCTCGGTGGCCAGGCCCTCGGCCACGCGCTGGTCCACGTCCTTGTAGTGCCCGCACAGGAGCGTGAGCTCCGGCGCCAGCGAAAGGCGCACGGCGTCTTCGTGCGTGAAGCGCCTGCCGCGCGCCGACATCAGCAGTATCGGGCCCTGCGGCCGGTCCTCTCCCTCCGGGGCGACGGACTGTACCGCCTCGAAGAAGGGGCCCGGCTTCATCACCATCCCCGCACCGCCGCCGAACGGGTAGTCGTCGACCGTCCCGTGCTTGTCGTGGGCGAAGCGGCGCAGGTCCACCAGGTCGTACTCCACCAGCCCGGCCGCCGCGGCCCGCGCGGGGATGCTGAGCCCCAGCGGGCCCCGGAAGAAGTCCGGGAAGAGCGTGACCACGTGGATGCGCATCATCCGGCTTCGACGCGCCGCCTAGAG
>DASRQW010000352.1 GCA_035696245.1 Longimicrobiaceae bacterium
GACCGCATCGACCGCATCGACCGCATCGACCGCATCGACCGCATCGACCGCATCGACCGCATCGACCGCAACCGACATCTACCGTATGGAGAGCGGAGGGAAGGCCGGGGCGGCGGAGCGGGGTCGAGGCCCAGCTTCCACCATCCCACACGACTTTCCCTCGCATTACCGGATGGAGCGGCGAGTCAAATGTTTACCGAAGTTGACGGAGCACCGCACGCAGGGTAGTATTGGGCGCCCCATCCGCAGCAACCCACCATCCCCGTACCATTCCGCAGGAGCCTTCCCGATGTCCACAGTGCAGTTGCGTCCCCTTTCGTTCGGGGAGGTCCTGGACGGCGCGTTCACGCTTTACCGGCGTCACTTCGCGACCTTCTTCGTCACCGCTCTTCTGCCGCAGCTGCCGGTGATCCTGATATGGATCGCGTACATCGCGGTCGCAGGCGGCAAGCTCGACTCGGCGCTCCAGACGGCGTTTACGTTCGGCGCGCTGCCTTTCGTGTGGCTGGGGGCGGTGCTCATCGACGGCGCGCTGGTGCAGCAGTCGTCGGCGGCCTACCTGGGCGCGCCGGTCACGCGACGCGACGGCTACGCGCTCGCGTTCAGGCGTTTCTTCCCCATGCTCGCCACCGCGATCCTGTACTGGGTCGCCGTCTTCGTGGGGTACATGTTCTTCATCGTGCCCGGCGTGCTGATGATGATCATGTTCTTCGCGTCCAGCCAGGTCACGGCGCTGGAAGGCACGTGGGGGCCGCAGGCGCTGTCGCGCTCGCACACGCTGGCGGACGGGGCCTGGGGCCGCATCTTCGCCCTGGGCCTGGTGCTGTGGCTCATCGTGTACATGCCCGTGATCGCCACCGGGGTCGGCGTCTCGGTTGCTGGGCCGGGCTACTTCGCCACCATGGGCAAGGTGGCCTCCTCGCCGGTGTTCACGGCGGGCACGCAGATCGTCGGTGCCCTGGTCAAGGCGCTCATCACGCCGCTGCTCACGCTGGGCATGACGCTCCAGTACTTCGACCGCCGCGTTCGGTCCGAGGGGCTGGACCTGGAGATGTCGGCTCCGTCGATGGCCATGGCCTGAGGTGCAGGCCGGCCCCCTCCCCGGCCGGGCGGAAGTCGCCCGGGCGCTCGCCCGCGTGTACGCACGCCCGGAGTTCGCGCCGCAGCGCACGTATGGCTGGGCGCAGCGCATCACCGATGCGTGGGAGGCGGTGAAGGACTTCTTCGCGCGCATCGCGGACCGGCTGGGCGTCATGCAGACGGCCGCGCCGGTGCTGTTCTGGGTGATCTTCGGGTGGATGGCGATCACCGCGCTCGCCATCCTGGCCCACCTCGTCTACACCGTCTCGCAGACCTGGCGCGCCCGCGAGCGCGACCCGGCGGTCAAGCCCGTCCGCTCCGCCGCCGCGCGCCCCGTCACCGCCGCGGACTGGGAGGCCGAGGCCCGCCGCGCCGCGGCCGAGGGGCGGCTGCGCGACGCGGCCGTGGCGCACTACCAGGCGCTGCTGCTGCGGCTGGACGCGCGCGGGGTGCTGCGCTACGACTCGTCCAAGACGCCGGGCGAGTACCGCCGCGAGGTGCGTCGCGACCCCGCCGCCGGGCGCGCGTTCGGCGGCTTCCTGCGTCTCTTCGAGCCCGTTGCCTTCGGCGGGCGGGCGCTGGACGCAACCGGCTACGAGCGGCTGCGCGCCGCCGCCGCGGAGGCCGAAGGCCGTGGGTAGCCGCGACCGCGTGCTGATGGGGGTGCTGGTCGCCCTCATCGCCGCCCTGGTGATCCTCACCTCGGCCAGCCGCGGCCCGTCCGGCTCGGACCCTCGCCGCTCCACCTTCCTGGGCACCCCCGAGGGCACCCGCGCGCTCATGCTCACGCTGCGCGAGCTGAAGGTGCCGGTGGCGCGACGCACCGAGGCCTTCACCGAGGGCGACTCCCTCACCGGCGCGCTGGCCCTGCTCGCGCCCGTCGAGGAGCCCACGCCCGGCGAGCTGCACGCCCTGGCCGGCTTCGTACGCGGCGGCGGCACGCTGCTGTACGCCGCGCGCTTTTCGGACCCGGTGATGGACACGCTGGGCCTGCGCCTGGAGGAATTGGGCGACACCGCCGACCTGCTCGCAGCCGCGAGCTTCGACGGCGCCCCCGCCCGGCCCGCCGGCACGCACCCGTGGACCGCGGGCACCGAGCGGGTGGACGGCTTCCGCAGCGCGTTCGCGGCCAAGTCGCGGGTCCTCAAGCAGGGCGCCGTGACGCTGCTCGCCACGCGCAAGGGACGCCCCGTCGCGCTGTCGTTCCGCATGGGCCGCGGCACCGTGCTGGCGCTCAGTGACTCGCGCCCGCTGGGAAACGCGCGGCTGCGCGAGGGCGGCGCCGCGCTGCTCTTCGCCCGCGCCGCCGCCGAGGCCACTCGCGGCGGCGGCACCCTGCGGTTCGACGAGTACCACCAGGGCTTCCACGGCGATGGCAGCGTGAGCCGCGCCATGAGCGCGTTCCTGCGCCGCACGGGGCTGGGGCACGCCGTGCTTCAGTGCGCCCTCGCCGCGCTGGGCCTGCTGCTGCTCATGGGCCGCCGCTTCGGCGCGCCGGTGCCGCCGCCCCCCGCCGAGCGCCGCTCGCCGCTGGAGCACGTGGAGGCGCTGGCCGGCGCGTACCGCCAGTCCGGCGCGCGCGCCACCGCCCGGCGGCTGCTGGTGGCCGGCATGGCCCGCCGCATGGGCCGCAAGGCCGCCCGCGACGCCGCCGCGCAGGACGAGATGGTGAGCGGCCTCGCGCAGCGCATGCCCGTGGCGCGCGACGCCGCCCGCGAGCTGGGCGAAGAGTGGAACAAGGGCGACGGGGCCGACCTCGTGGCCCTTTCCGGAAAAGTGGACCGACTCCTCCAAGAGGCCAAGCGAACGTGAGCACGATCCTTCCCGAGACGACCGGGGCCGGCGAGCGCGCCCGGCAGGTGCTGGACCAGCTGGGCGGCGTGGTGCTGGGGCAGGAAGACGTGCTCCGGCAGATGCTGGTGGCGCTCCTGGCCGGCGGGCACGCGTTGCTGGAGGGCGTGCCCGGCACCGCCAAGACCCTCGCCATCCGCGCGCTGGCCATGTCGCTGGACCTGCGCTTCGGCCGCGTGCAGTTCACGCCAGACCTGATGCCCACCGACCTGGTGGGCGTGAACATGCTCGACGAGTCGCGCCGCGAGTTCGTATACCACCCCGGCCCCATCTTCGCCGACGTGCTGCTGGCGGACGAGATCAACCGCGCGCCCGCCAAGACGCAGGCGGCGCTGCTGGAGGCGATGGCGGAGCGGCAGGTCACGGTGGATGGGAAGACGCGGCCCCTGCCCGCGCCCTTCACCGTCTTCGCCTCGCAGAATCCGGTGGAGTACGAGGGCACCTACCCGCTGCCCGAGGCGCAGCTGGACCGATTCCTCCTCAAGATCAGCGTGGGCTACCCCGGCGCCGAGGCCGAGCGCGCCATCCTGGACCGCTACGCCGAGGGGTTCAGCGCCGAGCGCACCGACAGCTTCGGCATCCGGCCGGTGATGGCGGGGGCGGATCTGGCGGCCCTGCGCGCCTCCGTGGCCGCCGTGCACGTGGAGCCCAGCGTGCGCGACTACGTGACCCGCATCGTCCGGGCTACGCGCGAGGAGCCCAGCTTCGGCCTGGGCGCCAGCCCGCGCGCCGGCGTGGCGCTCTTCCTGGCCTCGCGCGCCGAGGCGTTCCTGAACGACCGCGACTTCGTCACGCCCGACGACGTGAAGACGCTGGCCACCCCCGTCCTGCGCCACCGCGTGGTCCTCACCCCCGAGGCCGAGGTGGAAGGGCAGCGCGTGGACGACCGGCTGGAGGGGCTGCTCAACACTCTCCCCGCCCCCCGCTGACGCGCCGGATGGACCGCATCCACACCTCGCCGCTCCGCGCCGCCTTCGCAACGGCCGACGCTTGCAGCCACAGCTCGGGAGATGCGCGGCGGGTGATGCGGCGTAGCCGGCAGAAGTGCCGCGGACGGGCGGGCGCGTGAACTTCCTTCCCTCGCGGCGGCTGCTCGCGATCATCGCTGTCGCGGCGGTGCTCTTCGCCGTCTCCACCCCCCTCGCCCTCGTCGCCGACGCGTTCCTCCTCGCCGCTGTCGTGGCGGACGCGCTGCTGGCGCCGGGCGCGCGGGGGCTGCGGGTGGAGCGCCGCGCGCCGGAGCGCATCTCCCTGGGCGGCACGGCCGAGGTCCGCATCTCCGTCGCCGGGCGCACCGACCGCCGCGTTCCCCTGCGCGTGACGGACGACCTGCCGCAGTTGCTGGAGCGCGACGGACCGGACGTGCTGGAGATGGAGCTCGCGGGCACGCGCGAGGAGAAGACGGGCTACACCGTCCGCGCCGCGCGCCGCGGCGACGCCTTCTACGGCGACCTGCACGTCCGCGCTCTGGGGCCCATGGGGCTGGTGTGGCGGCAGTCGCGCATCCGCCGGGCGGACCCGCTGCGGGTGCAGCCGGGCGTGCTGGAGGTCAAGCGCTATCGGCTGCTGGGCCTGCGCAACCGGCTGCAGGAGGCGGGCTTCCGCACCGTGCGGCTGCGCGGCGAGGGCGGCTCGTTCGAGAGCCTGCGCGAGTACGTGCGCGGCGACGACCCGCGCAACCTGGACTGGAAGGCCACCGCCCGCCGCGGCACCCCCATCGTCCGCCAGTTCGAGGTGGAGCGCCGCCAGAACGTGCTCATCGCCATCGACGCGGGGCGGCTGATGACGCAGAAGGTGGGCGAGCGCGAGCGCATCGACTACGCGCTGTCCGCCGCGCTGCTGCTGGCGGACGTGGCGTCGCTGTACGGCGACCAGGTGGGGCTGCTCGTGTTCGCGGACCGCGTGCAGCAGTACATCCCCCCCAGCCGCACCTCGCTCTCCCGCCTGGCCGACGCGCTGGGCGAGGTGCAGGCGCGCATGGTGGAGCCCAACTACCCGGCCGCATTCACCTACCTTGCCAAGCACCTGCGGCGCCGCTCGCTGCTGGTGATCTTCACCGACGTGATCGACGCCGCCTCTTCCGCCGCGCTGGTGG
>DASRQW010000353.1 GCA_035696245.1 Longimicrobiaceae bacterium
GGCCTCGGTGGACGTGTACGCGAGGTCAGGTGCGGGCCCAGTCGCCGTAGAGCGGGAAGCGGTCGCACAGCTCGCGGACCTCGCCGCGGACAGTGTTCGCGGTCGCCTCGTCGGCCGGGTTGGTGATCACGCGGTCGATGAGCTCCGCGATGGTGCGCATCTCCGCCACGCCCAGCCCGCGCGTGGTGAGCGCCGGCGTGCCGATGCGAATGCCGGAGGTGACGAAGGGCGACGCCGTCTCGCCGGGCACGGTGTTCTTGTTGACCGTGATGGCCGCGCGGTCCAGCGCCTTCTCCGCGTCCTTGCCGGTGATGCCCTTGCTGCGCAGGTCCACCAGCAGCAGGTGGTTGTCCGTCCCGCCGGACACGAGCGTGAAGCCGCGCTCCGCCAGCGCCTCGCCCAGCGCGCGCGCGTTGTCGATCACCTGCGCCGAGTACGCCTTGAAGTCCGGCCGCAGCGCCTCGCCGAACGCGACCGCCTTGGCGGCGATCACGTGCATGAGCGGGCCGCCCTGCACGCCGGGGAAGATCTGCTTGTCCACCGCCTTCGCGTACTCTTCGCGGCACAGGATCAGGCCGCCGCGGGGGCCGCGCAGCGTCTTGTGCGTGGTGCTGGTGACGATATCGGCGTGCGGAACGGGGTTGGGGTGGTGCCCCGTGGCGACCAGCCCGGCGATGTGGGCCATGTCCACGAACAGCTTGGCGCCGCTCTCGCGCGCGATCTCGCCGAACACCTCGAAGTCGATCTGGCGCGGGTAGGCGCTGGCGCCGGCCACGATCACCTTGGGGCGCACCTGCATGGCCTGGTCGCGCAGCTTGCCGTAGTCGATGCGGTGGTCGTCCTCGCGGACACCGTACGCGGCCACCTTGTACAGCTTTCCGCTGAAGTTCACCGGCGAGCCGTGCGTGAGGTGCCCGCCCTCGGACAGGTTCATGCCCAGGATGGTATCGCCCGGCTCGAGGAGCGCGAAGTACACCGCCATGTTGGCCTGCGCGCCGGAGTGCGGCTGCACGTTCGCGTGGTCGGCCCCGAACAGCTCCAGGGCGCGCTGGCGGGCTAGGTCCTCCACCTTGTCAACCACCTCGCAGCCGCCGTAGTAGCGCTTGCCGGGGTAGCCTTCGGCGTACTTGTTGGTCAGCACCGAGCCCATGGCCTGGAGCACCGCGTGCGAGACGAAGTTCTCGCTGGCGATCATCTCCAGCTGGTGCTCCTGCCGCTCGGCCTCTTCCACCAGCAGGCCGTGGATCTGCGGGTCCGCGTTCTTCAGGGCGTCCATGCGCTCGGTTCTTCCGGGTGCGAAGCAGTCGGTGCGAGAGGGCCGAATCTAGCCCGCCGCCCCGCGGGTGTCGAGCCCGTCCGGTCCCTCCGCCACGCCGCCCGAAGCCGGCGAATCCGTAGCTGCGGGCCGATGCGGTGCGGCTTCCGGCCTGCCTCCATCGCCCGAATCACCACCACTCGGCTCGGCAGAATCGGGAGATGCAGAGCCGGTCGATGCGGGTTCGGAAGATGTGGATTCGGGAGATGCGGATTGGGCAGATGCTGGCGCGAAGTCTTCCACCGGCTCCGCATCCGCGGCCAATTCGGCGGATTCGCGGCGTTCGAGGAGGATGCGGGCGCGCTCCATCAGCGCGTCGACCTCGGCCTGGATCTCCATCATCCGCTCGTAGGCAGCGCGCTGGTGCTGCATGGCGGCGCGAAGCTCGGCTTCCAGCGTCTTCATCTCGCCCTGCGTGGGGAACACCGTCAGGTCGTCGTCCATCTCTCCTCTTCGTTTTGATCGAGCGGCATGCGTCCGCATCCGGCATCGGCTCAGCAGGTCTGGCCGGTGGTCTCCACCGCGACGCCGAAGAAGCCGGAGACGAAGTGAACCGTCCGCCCCGCCTCGTTCTGCGCGGTCACGTCCACGCGCATCTCCACACCGGCGGCCGTGACGTTCGTGATCACCACCGACCCACTCGCCCTCACCGCGTCGAAGCCCGGCATGGCGATGGATACCCGCGCCGCGCCCTCGCCGGGGAAGTCGATGAAGCCCCACGGCTCGGCGCCGCTCGCGTCCTGCACGAAGATGAACGCCCCCGTGACCGGGATCGTCGTCCCTGCCCGCAGCGGCGTGGGCAGCGCGAGCACGAAGCGAAGCGCCGGCTCCGTGCCCGTGCGCCCGCTCACCATGACGGTGGCGTAAGGCGATCCGCCCCGCAGCGCGTCCCGAAGGTCGCGGAACGTAACGTCGCCGAGCGCGTCCGCGTCGGCCTGTCCCGTCAGGACAATCTCGGACCGAGCGCCGTCCAGCTCCACCGTTGCGGAGCCGGTCGAGCGCACCCGCTCGCCCAGGTCGGAGCCGCAGCAGCCGGAGACGAAGAATGCCGCGGCGAGCGCAGAGGCGAGCGGTTTGAAGCGGATGGGCATCGGCACGTTGCGAGTCTGGAGATGTGGTGCGCCGGTGCGCGCGAGCGGCGCGCGTGTTACGATTCGCTCCGCGGCGGCCGATCCGCAAGGCCGCACGCCATCCATCTACCGAAACCGGACGTCCTTTTGGCCGAGCAGTCCCGCAACTATCAGCCCCGCCGCTGGATGGAGCACATCGTCACCGCGGAGGAAGCAGGCCGCACGGTCGAGGAGATCGTCACCGGCTCGATGTCCATCTCCCGGCGCATGATCCAGAAGCTCACGCGCGGGCAGGGCATCCTCCTCAACCGCCGCCCCGCGTTCCTGGGCAAGAAGGTGCGCGAGGGCGACACCGTCTCGGCGCGCGCGGTGGTGCAGGAGGAGGCCATGCTGGAGCGCGTGAAGATGGACCTGAGCATCGTCCACGAAGACGCGGACGTGCTGGTGGTCGACAAGCCTCCGTTCGTGCTCGTCCACCCCACCCAGCCGGACCAGACGGAGACGCTGGCGCACGGCATCGCGTACCACTTCTGGCAGCACGGCATCAGCGCCAAGGTGCGGCCGGTGCACCGCTTGGACCGCGACACGTCCGGGCTGCTGCTGGTCGCCAAGACCGCCTTCGCGCACCAGCACCTGGACCGGCAGCTCCGCGAACGCGAGCTGAAGCGCGAGTACCTGGCGCTGGTGGACGGCACGTTCGACGAGGACGCGGGCACGATCGACGCGCCCATCGGCAAGCACAAGCTGCTGGCCAACCTGCGCGCCGTGCGCCCCAATGCGGGCGAGCCCGCCGTCACGCACTGGCGCGTGGCCGAGCGCTACCCGCGCGCGACGCTGCTGGAGCTGGAGCTGGAGACGGGCCGCACGCACCAGATCCGCGTGCACATGGCGCACGCCGGGCATCCGCTGCTGGGCGACCGGCAGTACGGCGGCCCGCCCGCGCCTGGCCTGCGCCGCCAGGCGCTCCACGCGTCGCGGCTCGCCTTCACGCACCCCACGTGCGGCGAGCGCATGACGTTCCAGGCGCCGTTGCCCGAAGACCTCGCCCGCGTTCGCGAGGGCCTGCGCCGCGCGCCGGCCTAAAGCAGCGACGACTACGACGCGCAAACGCGTATCACATCTACCGAATCGCACGCCGGTAGCCCCCGGATCGGCCGCGGCGGGAGATGCGTCGCGCCTGCCCTTGACCCTGACACTGGCGTCAGGGTTTACATTCCGCCCGTGACCGTGCCGGCACGTGGCGCCGGGACTTCGGCGAGCAGGAGATGGGGACGATGAAAGTGGGAGAGGTCGCCGAGCGGACCGGCGTAAGCGTGCGCTCCATCCGCCACTACGAGCGCGCGGGGCTGCTCACCGCCACGCGCAAGCCCAACGGCTACCGCGAGTTCGACGGCACCGCAGTCGAACGCGTCCGCGCCATCCGGCACCTGCTGGAGACGGGCTTCACGGTAGAGGAGGTGCTGTCGCTCTCCGGCTGCCTGATGGGCGCCGCGCCGGACACGAACTGCGGCGAGCGCACGCTGGCGCTGTACCGCGACAAGGTCGCGAAGATCGAGCAGCAGATGCGCACGCTGCAGCAGCTCAAGCAGCGCATCGAGGAACGCATCTGCACGCTGGAGCCGTGCTGACTTGGGCGTGAAGACGAGATGACGATGCGGGACAAACAAGCTGAACCCACGGGAGAGAAGACGATGAAGAACACCGTAGATGTGACCGACGCGACGTTCGCGCAGGAAGTGGAGCAGCAGGAAGGACTTACCATCGTGGACTTCTGGGCCACGTGGTGCGGGCCGTGCCGCATGATCGCGCCCATGCTGGACCAGATCGCGGCGGAGCAGGCGGGCAAGGTGAAGGTCGCCAAGGTCGACAGCGACGAGAACCAGCGTCTCGCGGCGCGCTTCAACGTGCGCTCCATCCCCATGCTGCTGTTCTTCAAGGATGGCAAGGTCGTGGACCAGATCGTGGGCGCGGTGCCCAAGGCCCGCATCGAAGCCACGCTCCAGCAGCACGCGTAAGCTTCGGCAGATGGGCGAGATGCGGACGATCCGCATCTCCCGGACACACGAACGGCCGAACGCGATGGGATGCGTCCGGCCCGTTTTCGTCGTTCGTGTTCGATTCCATCGTCCCGATTGACCGCGGCGGCGGCGGCGCCCTGGCGGCTAAAGCCGCGGGCTACAAGGGCGCGAAGCCCGCCTGCGCAGGCTGCTGCCGTGAGATCGCGGCGTTGCGGAGGCTCCGATGCGGGAGTCGGGACGGCTTACTTCTTCAGCGCCTCGACGTACTTCTTGCGGAACTTGGCGACCTTGGGGGCGACCACGAACTGGCAGTAGGGCTGGCTCGGGTTCCGCGCGAAGTATTCCTGGTGGTAGTTCTCCGCCGGGTAGAACGTCGATGCTTCCGCGACCTCGGTGACGATGGGCGCGTTCCAGATCTTCTCCGCGTCCATCTCGCGGATGACCTGCTCGGTCGTGGCCTTCTGCTCGGGCGAGTGGTAGAAGACGGTGGAGCGGTACTGCGTGCCCGTGTCCGCGCCCTGCCGGTTCAGCGTCGTGGGGTCGTGGACGGTGAAGAAGACCTCCAGGATCTCGCGGAACGAGACCATGGCGGGGTCGAACGTCACCTGCACCACCTCGGCATGGCCGGTGTTGCCGCCGCACACCTGCTCGTACGTGGGGTTGGGCCGCGTGCCCCCCATGTAGCCGGAAACCACGTCCTCCACGCCGCGCAGGTCGTCGAACACCGCTTCCACGCACCAGAAGCAGCCCGCACCCAGCGTAGCCACTTCCTTCGTCTGGTTCTCAGCCATCCGTCCGCCCTCCCCGGCGTCTGCTTCGGTTGTCGTCTGCATCTCACCCGTGCGGGCGACGCGAGCCGCGTGCCCGCGAGTGGCGCCCGGCAGCTACGCGGCGCTCCCGGCGGGCGTGCCGCCTTCCGGCACCGGACCCGCGCCCGCAGGGTCCTGTCCATAGTACCCTTTGAGTTCCTCGTACAGCTCCGGATGCCTACGCCGCAGCACCTCCGCCTTCTCGAAGAAGCACTCGGTGGCGACGGCGAAGAACTCCGCCGGGTTGGTGGCGCCGTAGCGGTTCATCACCGTCCGCTCGCCGTCCTCCACCGCTTCGCGCAGCTCCAGGAAGTCCTCGCGCATCACCCGGCCCCACGCGCGGTACGCGGAGCTGTTGGGGAGGACGGGCACGCCGTCCGCGCCCTCGTGCTCCTGGTCCAACTGGTGCGCGAACTCGTGCAGCACCACATTCTTGCCGTCGTGGAAGTCCGCCACGTCGCGCCGGGCCGAATCCCACGAGAGCACCACCGCGCCGTGCTGCCACGACTCGCCCAGGCGCGACGTCTCCTCCTTCGGCTGCAGCGTCATCGAGTGGACGCCCGCCGCGGATTGCGGCACGTAGGTGTGCGGGTAGACGACGATGGAGCGCAGCCGCGAGTAGAACGGGTCGCGCAGGTGCAGCGTGAGCAAGCAAGCACGCCTGCGCGGCGATGGTCACGCGGACCTCGTCGTCCAGCTCCATGCCGCCTGCGCCCTCGAAGCTCTTCTCCGCGAGGAAGACCTGCACCAGCCCTTCCAGCTTGCGCCGCTCGTCCGCCGTGAGCCGCCGCACCAGCGCGACGTTCGTGTCGATGATCTCCGCCCATTCCGGCGGGAACGGCGCCTCCATCAGCGCCCGCCGCTCGTCGCTGATCTCCGGGCTGCCGTGCATCTTCTCGTGCAGCCAGTCGATTAGCTCGTCCAGCGGCGTGTCGCCCGCGTCATCCGACCCGGCTGCGTCTGCCACGTCGCGTTCGGCATCTGTAGCGTCACCGCCGGCCCGATCGTCCGACCCGCCCGATGCGGCCGACGAGGCGTCCGCGGCTCGCTCGGCGTCCTCGCGCGCCAGGCGGTTCCGGAGCGGCACACCGGCACGGTAGATCGGCAGCGCGGCGACGAGGCCGAGCAGCGGGAGGGCGCCGGCGAGCAGGACGGTGCTGATCTCCGGCCACGTGCAGGCACCGGCGCT
>DASRQW010000354.1 GCA_035696245.1 Longimicrobiaceae bacterium
CAGTTCGGCGACTTCGCCAACGGCGCGCAGGTGATGATCGACCAATACCTCGCGTCGAGCTACCAGAAGTGGCAGCAGACCTCGGGCATGGTGCTCCTCCTCCCCCACGGCTACGAGGGCGGCGGGCCGGAGCACTCCAGCGCACGCCTGGAGCGCTATCTCCAGCTCTGCGCCGAAGGCAACCTGCGCGTGGTCAACTGCACCACCAGCGCGCAGTACTTCCACCTCATCCGCCGACAGGCGCAGCTGCTGGGGCGCGACCCGCGGCCGCTGGTGGTGATGAGCCCCAAGAGCCTGCTGCGGCAGCCGCTCGCCGGCGCCACGCTGGCGGAGCTGTCCTCCGGCTCCTTCCGCCCCGTGCTGCCGGACGCCACGGCAGAGGAGCGGAAGGACGGCGTCACGCGTCTGCTGCTGTGCAGCGGCAAGGTGTGGGTGGACCTCGTGGGGCTGAGCGAGGACCAGCGGCGCGAGATCGACGCGATCCCCGGGCGCGAGCGCGTGGCGCTGGCGCGCGTGGAGGAGCTCTACCCCTTCCCGGACGAGGAGCTGGCGGCGATGATGCGCGGCTTCCCCGCCCTGCGCGAGGTCGTGTGGGTGCAGGAGGAGCCGCAGAACATGGGCGCGTGGACCTTCGCCGAGCCGCGGCTGCGGAAGATCGCGGGCGACGTGCCGGTGCGTTACGAAGGCCGCCCGGAGCGCGCGAGCCCGGCCGAGGGCAGCGCCGTGCGCCACGTGCACGAGCAGAACCGCATCGTCCGCGCGGCGTGGTCGGACTCGCCCGAGGCGGGCGGGCGCGTGCTGCCGCAGGTGGACGCGGCGCCCGTGGACGGCGGCAAGGGCGGGAAGCGCGGCCGGTAGGCGCACGGCCCCGCTCGAGATGACGAAGTGAGATCACCACCCCGATACATTGGAGCGGACACCACATGCCGGTCGAGATCCGAGTTCCGCCGCTGGGCGATTCCGTCGTAGAGGCGACGGTGGGAAGGTGGACGAAGAAGGCGGGCGACGCGGTCGCCAAGGACGAGGTGGTGGTGGAGCTGGAGACCGACAAGATCACCGTCGAGGTCGCCGCCCCCGCCGCCGGCACGCTGGGCGCCATCGCCAAGAACGAGGGCGACACCGTGGGCGTCAACGACCTGCTCGGCAGCATCGAGGCCGGCGCGGGCGCGTCCCCCAAGGACGCCGCGGGCCAGACCGCCACCGCCCATTACGAGGAGAAGGCCCCCGCGCCCGCCGAGGCGAAGCCGGCGGGCGACGCGCAGCCCGTGGCGGACGCGCAGACGTCGCCCGCGGTGCGGACGCTGGCGGCCGAGGCGGGCGTGGACCTGGCGAAGGTGCCGGGCACCGGTCCCAACTCGCGCATCACCAAGGAAGACGTGCAGCGCTTCATCGACGGCGGCGGGGCTCAGGCTCCCGCACCGCAGGCGCAGCCCGCCGCGCAGGCACCGGCGGCCCAGCCTGCCGCACCCGCGCCCCGCCCCGCATCTCCCGCCCCGTCTTCGGCTCCGGCCTCGACCGCCGGCGGCGAGCGTCGCGAGGAGCGGCAGAAGATGTCGCGCCGGCGGCAGACCATCGCCCGGCGTCTCGTCGAGTCGCAGCAGACCACGGCCAGCCTCACCACCTTCAACGAGGTGGACCTGAGCAAGGTCATGGAGCTGCGCAAGCGCCGGCAGGAGGCGTTCACGAAGAAGCACGGGGTGAAGCTGGGCTTCATGTCGTTCTTCGCAAAGGCCGCCATCGGCGCGCTCAAGCAGTTCCCGCGGCTCAACGCCGAGATCCAGGGCGACGAGATCGTCCTCAAGAGCTACTACGACATCGGCATCGCCGTGGGGGCCGACGAGGGGCTCGTGGTGCCCGTGGTGCGCAACGCCGACCGGCTCAGGTTCGCGGACCTGGAGAAGTCCATCGGCGAGCTGGGCACCCGCGCCCGCGACGGCAAGCTGACGCTGGAGGAGCTGCAGGGCGGCACCTTCACCATCACCAACGGCGGCACGTTCGGGAGCATGCTCAGCACGCCCATCCTCAACCCGCCGCAGGTGGGGATCCTGGGGATGCACAACATCGTGGAGCGGCCGGTGGTGGTGAACGGCGAGATCGTCATCCGCCCCATCATGTACCTGGCCGTCACGTACGACCACCGCATCGTGGACGGCAGCGAGGCTGTGCGCTTCCTGGTCACCATCAAGCAGATGCTGGAGGACCCGGAGACGCTGCTGCTGGAGGGCTGATCGATCGATATTCTTGCGGGACCAGACTAACAGGTTTGGTCCCGCACCTAATTGGGTTCCTCCTGGTTGGTGCCTATGAAGGTTTTCATCAGTTGGTCTGGACCACGCAGCTTTAAAGTCGCCGAGAAGCTTCGCGAATGGCTACCCGATGTTCTCCAAGAAGTTGATCCGTGGCTTTCGAAAGCAGATATCGACGCAGGAGCTCGGTGGGCAAGAGAGCTAGAATCCCAACTTGCTGAAACACAGTACGGGATTCTTTGCCTCACACGCGAGAACCAGACAGCTCCTTGGATCTTGTTTGAAGCAGGTGCGCTCGCGAAGAGCGTTCAAGATGCGTTTGTCTGCCCTTATCTCATCGGATTTCCTCCAACCGAACTGAGTCCGGGCCCACTAACGCAGTTTCAGGCAAAAAGCGCGACACGAGACGAGACGTGGGAACTCGTTCAGAGTATCAACCGGGCCTTGAAGGAGAAGGCCCTGACACCAGAGAGACTGAAGCGGAGTTTCGAAAAGTTCTGGCCCGACCTCGAAGCTTTGTTGTGCTCGTTGCCTGAGGAAGCTGACGCGGTTGTGCCCCGCCGGTCAAGCGACGAAATGGTTGCAGAAATCCTGAGTATTGTGCGTACACTCGCTCGAGAGGAACCCAATCCTCTTGGCTCTGATGAGCCGGCGCAAAGAGGTGCTGCCCTTAACTGGTTACTCTTGAGGGAGCAATTGGATGCTCCAGTATGGCCTCCGAAGACAGCCATGGCCTTGAGAGATCTTTTAAAAATTATGCCTAAAGACATCCCGCGTTCAGACACCGACTCCGAAGAGCAGAGCATACAAGATGGCTGACGAACAGAGCTTCGACCTGGTGGTGCTCGGCGGCGGGCCGGGCGGGTACGTGGCCGCGATCCGCGCGGCGCAGCTCGGCTTCAAGACGGCGTGCGTGGAGAAGGAGACCGCGCTGGGCGGCACCTGCGTGCGCGTGGGCTGCATCCCCAGCAAGGCGCTGCTGGACAGCACCGAGCTGTTCGACCAGATCCGCCACAAGAGCGAGTTGCACGGCATCACCGTGGCCGAGCCGCAGATGGACGTGGCGAAGATGCACGCGCGGAAGGACGCGGTGGTGAAGGCCAACACCGACGGCGTGGCCTTCCTCTTCCGCAAGAACAAGATCGAGTGGGTGCGAGGCTTCGGGCGCCTCACCTCGCCCGAGACCATCGAGGTGGAGACGGCTGACGGGAAGCGGACGCTGCGCGCGAAGAACATCGTGCTCGCCCCCGGCTCGGTGCCGGTGGAGCTGCCGTTCCTCAAGTTCGACGGCGAACGCATCATCGACTCTACCGGCGCGCTCGCCATCCCCGCCGTGCCCGGCCACCTCGTCGTGGTCGGCGGCGGCGTGATCGGTCTGGAGCTGGGCAGCGTATGGCTGCGCCTGGGTGCGAAGGTCACGGTGCTGGAAGCGATGCCGAGCATCCTCCCCGGCATGGACGGCGAGGTCGTGCGCCAGGCGGACAAGGTGTTCCGCAAGCAGGGCTTCGACATCCGCACCGGCAGCAAGGTGACGGGCGCGGAGCGGAAGGGTGACAAGGTCGTCGTCAGCGTCGAAGGCCAGGAGCCGATCGAGGCGGACTACCTGCTCGTCGCGGTCGGCCGGCGCGCGTACACGCAGGGCATGGGCATCGAGGAGGCCGGCGTGAAGGTGGAGCGCGGCGTGATCCAGGTGGACGGGCGCTACCACACCGGCGTGGGCAACGTCTACGCGATCGGTGACGCCATCGGCGGGCGGATGCTGGCGCACAAGGCCGAGGAGGAGGGCACGGCCGCGGTGGAGAACGCCGCGGGTAAGCACGGCCACGTCAACTACGACGCCGTCGCCAACGTGGTCTACACCTGGCCAGAGATCGCCTCCGTCGGCGACACGGAAGAGGAGCTGAAGGCGAAGGGCGTCGAGTACAAGGCCGGCAAGTTCCCCTTCTCGGCCAACGGCCGCGCCCGTGCGATGGGCGAGACGGACGGCTTCGTGAAGGTGCTGGCTGACGCGAAGACCGACCGCGTGCTGGGCCTCCACATCCTGGGCCCGCGCGCCTCGGACCTCATCGCCGAGGCCGCGCTCGCCATCGAGTTCCAGTCCTCGGCCGAGGACATCGCCCGCAGCGTCCACGCCCACCCCACCCTCCCAGAAGCGGTGAAGGAAGCCGCCCTCGGCGTCGGCGGGCGGATGATCCACATGTAGGATTTGGAACGGGCGCGCCGTGTCGCACCCGTTGTAAAAACGACGATCCCGCGCCGGACGAGATGTCCGGCGCGGGATCGTTGCGTTGCGGATGGTTCGTCGGCTGCGGAAAGGTGCCCCCTCCCCCAGCCCCTCCCCCGCAAGCGGGAGAGGGGAG
>DASRQW010000355.1 GCA_035696245.1 Longimicrobiaceae bacterium
GCGCGACCGTGCCCATCGGCCGCCCGGTCGCGAACACGGCCGTCCACGTCGTCGGCGCGGACGGCCAGCCGGTGCCCGCGGGCTTCCCGGGCGAGCTGTGCATCGCCGGCGTGCAGGTGGGCCGCGGCTACCTCGCGCGCCCCGCCATGACGGCCGAGCGCTTCGTGCCCGATCCGTTCTCCGCCACGCCCGGCGCGCGGATGTACCGCACGGGCGACCTGGCCCGCCGCCGCGACGATGGCGTGGTGGAGTTCCTGGGCCGCCTGGACCACCAGGTGAAGGTGCGCGGCTTCCGCATCGAGCTGGGCGAGATCGAGGCCGCCGTCGCGTCGCATCCCCAGGTCCGCGAGGCCGCGGTGCTGGCGCGGACGGACGGGCCCGGCGGCGTGCGCCTCGTGGCCTACGTCGTCAAGCAGGGAGACGAGCAGCCGGCTGCGGCGGACCTGCGCGCGCACCTGTCGTCGCGGCTGCCGGAGCACATGGTGCCCGCGGCGTTCGTGCCCATGGACGCGCTGCCGCTCACCCCCAGCGGCAAGCTGGACCGCCGCGCCCTGCCGGAGCCGGGGCCGGAGCGCGCCGGGGTGGAAGAGGCGTACACGGCGCCGCACAACGTGGTGGAAGACACGCTCGCCACCATCTGGGGCAGCGTGCTGGGCATCGAGCAGGTGGGCGTGCACGACAACTTCTTCGCGCTGGGCGGCGACTCCATCCTCTCGCTGCGTATCGCCGCGATGGCGCGGGAGCGGGGGCTGCACGTCTCCATCCGCCAGGTCTTCCGCAACCCCACCGTCGCCGGCCTCGCATCGGCCCTCGAAGCGGACCGCCTGGGCCAGGACGTGGAGATCCACACGCAGCCGTTCTCGCTGATCGGCGACGAGGACCGGGCGCGGATGCCGGAGGGCGCGGTGGACGCGTATCCGCTGTCGCGCACGCAGCTGGGCATGCTGTACCACCAGGAGAAGAACGCCGACGCACCGCTCTACCACGGCCTCACCAGCTTCCTCCTCCGCCTCCCGTTCGACGGCGAGGCCATGGAGCGGGCGGTGATGCACACCGTGGATCGCCATCCCAACCTGCGCACGGGTTTCGACCTCTCGTCGTTCTCCGAGCCCATGCAGGTCGTCTACGCCGCCTCGTCCTCGCCGCTGGAGGTGACGGACCTGCGGGACATCTCCGGAGATGAGCAGCAGGCGCACCTGAAGGCGTACTGGCTGGCCGAGCAGGACCGCGCCTTCGACCTCCCCGTGCCGCCGCAGATGCGCTTCCACGTGCACCGGCTGACCGACGAGACGGTGCAGTTCACGCTGGTCGAGAACCACGCCGTCTCCGACGGCTGGAGCCTGCACACCGTGCTGGCCGACGCGCTGGCGGCGTACTTCGCCCTGCTCGCGGGTGGCGGGCTGCCGGAGCTTCCGGCGCTGCGAACCGCCTTCCGCGACTTCATCGCCCTGGAGCGCCGCACCCTCGCCTCGGCCGAG
The DNA here is from genome assembly GCA_035696245.1 of Longimicrobiaceae bacterium. Classification (NCBI taxonomy): domain Bacteria; kingdom Pseudomonadati; phylum Gemmatimonadota; class Longimicrobiia; order Longimicrobiales; family Longimicrobiaceae; species Longimicrobiaceae bacterium. The sequence goes on from DASRQW010000355.1 coordinate 1,479, forward strand.
GCGAAGGAGTTCTGGAACCAGCAGGTGGACGGCTTCGAGCCGTCGCCCCTCGTGGCCCCCGGGACCGAGCCGGTGCGCGAAGGCGGCCGCATCGCGAAGGTCGACCGGCTGCTCCGCCGCTCGCTGGTGGCGCAGCTCCGCAAGGTCGCGCGGCGCCAGGCGGTGCCGCTCAAGAGCGTGCTGCTGGCGGCGCACCTGCGCGTGCTCGCCCACTTCACCGGGCGCGAGGACATCGCCACCGGCCTCTCCACCAACGGGCGGCCGGAGACCGGTGACGGCGACAAGGTGGCCGGCCTCTTCCTCAACACCGTGCCGCTGCGTGCCGAGCTGTCCGGCGGCACCTGGAACGACCTCATCCGCCGCGTGCACGAGAGCGAGCTGGCGGTCATGCCGCACCGGCGCTACCCGCTCAGCGCCATCCAGGCCGGGGCGGGCGGGCGCACGCTGTTCGACGCCTCGTTCGTGTACCTGAACTTCCACGTGGTCGCCGACCACGTTCGCAGCAGCCCCATGGAGGTGCTGGCGACCAGCGCGGTGGTGGAGGAGACCAACTTCGCCATCATGACCTCGTTCCAGCACGTGCCGGGCGACGACACCCGCATCGGCATCACCGTGGAGGGAGACCGCTGGCTGCTGGGCGACGAGCGCATCCGCGCCATCGCCGCCGCGTACCGCCGCGTGCTGCGCGCCATCGCCGCGGACCCCGAGGGGCGGTACGAGTCGTTCTCGCCCCTCTCCGTCGCCGAGCGCTCCGCCTTCCTCGCGAGTGCTTCGGGAGATGCGGTGCCGCCGCTCGCGCAGCCCGTCCACCGCGCATTCGAGGATTGGACGCAGCGCACGCCGGACGCCCCGTGCGTCGAATCCGCCGCGTCGTCGCTGAGCTACGGCGAGGTGGATGCGGCGGCGAACCGGCTGGCCCGCAGGCTCCGGGAGATGGGGATCGGCGCGGAGAGCCGCGTCGCGATCTGCATGGACCGCGTGCCGGAGATCGTCCCCGCCGTGCTCGCCGCGTGGAAGGCCGGCGCCGCGTACGTCCCGCTCGATCCCACGTATCCGGCGGACCGTCTCGCCTTCGTCCTCCGCGACTCCGGCGCCTCCGCCGTGGTCACGCTGGACCGCTGGCGCGACCGCGTCGCATCCGCCGGCATCCCCGTCGTGTCGCTGGACGGGGACGCGGACGCGCTCGCATCTCTCGACGGCACTCCGCTTTCGGTGGATGAGGGACGGAGGGCGGATTTCGATCCGTCCGCGCTCGCCTACGTCGTCTACACCTCCGGCACCACGGGGCGTCCGAAGGGCGTCGCGGTGGAGCACGGGCAGGTGATGCACTACGCGGCCGCGGCCATCGACCTCGTCCGTCCGGAAGCGGGGATGCGGCACGGGCTGGCGTCCACCTTCGCGGCGGACCTGGGCAACACGGTGCTCTTCCCGGCGCTCGCCACCGGCGGCACCCTCCGCGTCCTCTCCGACGCCGAGGCGACCGACCCGTCCGCGCTCGGGGCCGGGCTGGCGGGCAAGCCGCTCGACGTGCTGAAGATCGTGCCCTCGCACCTCCGCGCGCTGCTCTCGCACGAGCGGCCGGCAGAGCTGCTGCCGCGGCATGCGCTGGTCCTGGGCGGCGACCGGGCGGACTGGGCGCTGGCGGATTCCGTCCGGGCGCACGTTCCCGGCTGCCGCGTGCTCAACCACTACGGGCCGACCGAGACCACCGTCGGCGTCGTGGCGGGCGAGCTGGAGCCAGCATCCCGCGCCCGTCCCGCCGCGCCGCCGCTCGGGAAGCCGCTCGGCCACGCACGCATCTACCTGCTGGACGCGCACGGGCAGCCGGTGCCCGCGGGCACGCCGGGCGAGGTGTACGTCGGCGGGCCGGTCGTCGCCCGCGGCTATCCCGGCCGCGCGTCGCTCACCGCCCAGCGCTTCCTGCCCGACGCGTTCTCCTCGGTCCCAGGCGCGCGGATGTACCGCACCGGGGACGTGGCGCGGCGGCTGGAGGATGGGCGGCTGGAGTTCGCCGGTCGCGCCGACGCGCAGGTGAAGGTGCGCGGCTACCGCGTGGAGCCAGGCGAGGTGGAGACGCTGCTGCGCGCCCACCCGGCCGTCGCCCAGGCCGCCGTCACCGCCCGCGGCGAGGGCGGAGACGTGCAGCTCGCCGCCTACGTCGTCGCGGCCGAAGGCCAGCCGGCGCCCGAGGCGGAGCTGCGGAAGTGGGTGGAAGACCATCTCCCGGCGTACATGGTCCCCAGCCGCTTCGTCGCCCTTGCCGCGCTGCCGCTCACCGCGAACGGCAAGCTCGACCGCCGCGCCCTCCCCGCGCCCGACGCCGTGGCGGCCGAAGCGGAGGCGACCGTCACGCCGCGGTCGGAGATCGAGGAGAAGCTGGCGGAGATCTGGAGCGCGGTGCTCAAGGTCCCAGCGGTCGGCGTGTACGACGACTTCTTCGCGCTCGGCGGCGACTCCATCCGCGCCATCCTCACCGCCGCGCGCGTCCGCAAGGCGTTCGGCGTCTCCATCTCGGTCGAGAGCCTTCTCGGCGCGGGCACCGTGGCGGGCCTCGCGGGCGTCGTCGAGATGTCGCTCTCCTCCTCCGCCTCCGCACCGGCCGAGCCCATCGTCGCCATCGACCGCGCCGGGGAGATGCCGCTCAGCTTCGGGCAGCAGCGCATCTGGTTCGCGCACCTGCTGGACCCGGACTCGCCCGCGCACACCATCCCGCACGTCTTCCGCATGCGCGGGCGGCTGGACGCGGACGCGTGGCGCGCCGCCGTGAACGAGGTCGTACGCCGCCACGAAGTCCTCCGCACCGCCTTCCCCACGGTGGACGGCGAGCCGCGGCAGTCCATCTCCGCCCATCTCGCCATAGACGTACCGCTCATCGACCTCGGCCACGTGCCGGAGGCCGAGCGCGACGCGTGCCTGGCGGACGCGGCGAGGGAGATCGCGTGGGCGCCGTTCGACCTCGACACTGGCCCGCTCGTCCGCGCCGCGCTGATCCGCGCGGCGGACGACGACCACGTGGCGGTGCTCGCGCTGCACCACGTGGTCTACGACGGCTGGTCCGCCGGCGTGCTGCTGCGGGAGATGGCCACGCTGTACGCCGCCTTCGCGGACGGCCAGCCGTCGCCGCTGCCCGAGCTTCCGGTCCAGTACGCCGACTTCGCCGCCTGGCAGCGCCGCCACCTGGACGACGCCGCGCTGGCGGAAGAGACCGCGTGGTGGGTGCGGCGCCTGGAAGGCATCCGCCCGCTGGAGGTCCCGACCGACCATCCGCGTCCCGACGTACAGACGTATCGTGGCGCGTCGGAGGGCGTGGTGCTCTCCACCGAGCTGACGGCGGCGCTGGGCGCGCTGGGCCGCCGCGAGGGCGTCACGCAGTTCATGGCGCTGCTCGCCGCCTGGTCCGGGCTGCTCGGCCACCTGTCGAACCAGGACGACGTCGTCGTCGGCGCCCCGGTCGCCATCCACCGCGACCGCGCGGAGCTGGGCGACGTGATCGGCCTCTTCCTCAACTCGCTGCCGCTACGGGTGGACCTCGGCCAGGAGGCCACGTTCCGCGAGCTGCTGCGGCGGGTGCGGAAGGCGTCGCTGGAGGCGTTCGCGCACCAGGACGTGCCGTTCGAGAAGGTGGTGGAGGCGTTGCCGGGCAAGCGCGACACCAGCCGCAACCCCGTCTTCCAGGCGTGGTTCAACTACTCCGTGCCCGGCCAACCGCTGGAGATCGCCGGGCTGGAGCTGGAGGGCGTGGACGTGGGCGACCCCGCCGTGAAGTTCGACCTCCGCCTCTCGGCAGAGGAGGGGGACGGGCGGCTGGTGCTTAACCTGGGCTACAACGCCGATCTGTTCGAGCGCGACACCGCGCTGGGCATCCTCCGCCGCCTGGCGGGCATGCTGGAGCGCGCCGTGGAGCGGCCCGAGGCGGGGCTGGCGGAGCTGTGCGGAGGCGGGGCGGCAGCGCCCGCCGCCGGGGGGAAGGAGGCGCCGGAGAGCTTCCGGCTCCACCTGCAGGGAATCAAGCGCAGGGCGTTCGCCATCGAGTCCTGAGCCGGGAAGTCAGTCCTTTTCTTTTCGACATCGAACCAGAGAGAGCACGAATGCAGAACGCGAACGAGGGCGGGGCCGCCACGGTCCGCAAGCTGGGCAGGGTAGAGCGCAAGCCGGTCACGCTGGGCGGCGAGGCGGGCATCCGCACCGGCCTGCTCACGCCGGGCGAGACGCTGCCGCTGGTGGTGCGCCCCGAGGTGGAGGGCACCGAGCTGGTGGCGTGGGCCGCCGGCGCGCTGAAGTGGATCGACGAGAAGCTGGCGGAGCACGGCTCCATCCTCTTCCGCGGCTTCAAGGTCGACAGCCTGGACGCGTTCCGGAACTTCGTCACCACCACCGGCGGCAACCCGGAGAAGTACACCTACCGCTCCACCCCGCGGACCGAGGTGGGCAACGGGATCTACACCTCCACCGAGTACCCGGCGGACAAGTTCATCCCCATGCACAACGAGCACAGCTACAGCCGTAGCTGGCCGCTCAAGCTGTTCTTCTACTGCGAGCTTCCCAGCGCCGAGGGGGGCATGACGCCCATCGCCGACAGCGCGAAGGTCTACGACGCCATCCCGGCCGCGATCCGCGAGAAGTTCGCGGCCCAGAAGGTCATGTACGTCCGCAACTACGGCGAGGGCGTGGACCTGACGTGGCAGGAGGTGTTCAACACCGACGACCGCGCCGTGGTGGAGGAGTTCTGCCGCCACGACGGCATCGAGACCGAGTGGAAGGGCGGCGACCGCCTGCGCACCCGCCAGGTCTGCCAGGCCGTGATGAAGCACCCGGTCACCGGGAAGACGCTGTGGTTCAACCAGGCGCACCTGTTCCACGTCTCGTCGCTGGACGCCGAGGTGAGCGAGGCGCTGGTGGAGACCTTCGGGGAGGACGGCGTGCCGCGCAACACCTTCTACGGCGACGGCACCCCCATCGAGCCCGAGGCGCTGGCCGCCATCCGCGGCGCGTACGACCGGGTGGAGGTCGCCTTCCCCTGGGAGAAGGAGGACGTGCTGATGATCGACAACATGGCCGTGGCGCACGCCCGCACCCCGTTCAAGGGCGAGCGGAAGATCCGCGTGGGCATGACGCAGCCGGTGGACGGCGCCACGCTGGAAAGCTGAGCTTTTCCTTTTCTTCAACGGGCCCCCCGGCATTCCGGGGGGCCGCAGGAGCGACTTCAGTGCAAGCAGAGGCGATCGAGGGATTCCGGCTGGCCCCGCAGCAGCGGCGGCTCCTGGCGCTGGCCGGGGCCCGCGGCGGGCTGGGCCAGGCCGCGGGCGCGGCGGTGCGGCTGCGCGGCCGGCTGGACGCGGCGGCGCTGCGTTCCGCCCTCGCGGCGGTCGTGGACGGCGCCGAGGTGCTGCGTACCCGGCTCATGCGCGAGCCCCGCTCGGGCGCGCAGCTCCAGGTGATCGGCACCGGCGCGCCCGAGTGGGCGGCGGACGAGGACTGGAGCGGATTTGCTTCCGCCGAGGTGGATGCCCGGCTGGCGGCGTGGGGCGGGGAAGTGCTCGCCCTCGCGGCCGACCCGTCGCAGCCTCCGCTCGTCTCCGCGTCCCTCGTCCGTCTCGCGGATCATGACCACGTGCTGCGCCTCGTCGTCCCCGCTGCGCTGGCGGATTCGGAGACGATGGGCCTGCTCGCGTCGCGAATCGCGTCCGCCTACGCCGCGGCCGTCGGTGGTGATGACGCGGCGGAGGAAGGCATCCAGTTCGTGGACGTGTCCGAGTGGCAGAACGAGTTCCTGGACTCGGACGATGCCGCGGAGGGGCGCCGGTACTGGAAGCAGCGCATCGCCGCCGCCCGCGCCGCCGTTCGCCTGCCGCACGAGCGCCAGAATTCGGGAGATACGGGGCCGTCCGCGCCGCGCCTCGTCCGCCTCTCCGCGTCCGCCGATCTCGTCGCGCAGCTGGAAGCATCCGCCGCGAGCCTCGGCATCACGGCCGATGCGCTGGCGATGGCGGGCTGGGTCGCGCTTCTCCACCGCCTCAACGGCCAGGCCGACGTACGGTTCGCCGCCGCCTTCCCCGGCCGCTCGTTCGACGAGGTGAAGGACGCGCTGGGCCCCTTCGCCCGCCATCTCCCGCTGGAGTGCGCGGTCCCGGACGGCATCCCCGCCGCAACCCTCGCCCGCGCCCTCGCCGCCGCCTGCGGAGACGCGAACGCGCAGGTGGATGCCTTCTCGGCCGACGGCGTCCCGGCGGGCGAGCCGGTGTCGGCCTTCGGCTTCGCGTGGAACGCGCTGCCGGAGACGATCCGCGCGGGCGGCATCGAGTGGTCGGTCACGGACCTCGTCGCATCCCCCGAGCCCTTCCGTGCCGCGCTGCTGATCACGTCCGGCGCGTCGCCCGCCGTGCATCTCCAGTACGATCCCGGCGCGCTGTCGGAAGATGCGGCTAATCGCCTCGCCGAGCAGGCCGCGACGGTGCTGGAAGCCGTCGCCGTGGACCCGAGCGTAGCGGCTGATGCGCTGCCGGTGATGGGCGAGCGGGAGCGTGCGGAGGTGCTGGGCGTTCTCGCTACGTCTGGCGAGCTGGACGGCGAAGACGAGCGGGTGGATGTCCGCATCGCCGCGCAGGCGCTGAAGACGCCGGAGCGGACGGCGCTGCGCAGCGGCATCAAGACGCTGTCGTACGCGGAGCTCTCGGCGCGTGTGGAGCGGCTGGCCGGGCATCTCCACGGCCTCGGCGTCCGCCCGGAGACGCGCGTCGCCATCCTCCTGGACCGCACGGCCGATGCGGTCGTGGCGATGCTCGCGACCCTCCGCGCGGGCGGCGCCTACGTCCCACTCGACGCCGCCTATCCCACCGAGCGCGTGGCGTTCATGCTCCGCGACTCCGGTGCCGCCGTGCTCATGACGGACGCGGCCCGCGCGCATCTCGCGGACGGCTCGGACTGCCGCGTCGTCCGCATCGACGCTGACGCGAAGCAGGTCGCGGCGTCGGCCGATGCGCCCGCATCCGCCGTGCATCCCGCGAACGCGGCGTACGTCATCTACACCTCCGGCACCACGGGGCGGCCGAAGGGGACGGTGATCGAGCACCGCGCGCTGGCCCGCTACGTCCGCGCCGCCACGGCCGCGCTGGACCTGCGCGAACGCGTGGGCTATGCCGTCGTCTCCACCCTCGCGGCGGACCTGGGCGCGACGATGCTGTATCCCGCGCTGTGTCTGGGTGGCACGCTGCACCTCGTCTCCGAGCAGGTCGCGACCGACCCGGCCGCGTGGGCGGAGTATGCGGAGAAGCACGGCGTGCACTGCCTCAAGGTCGTCCCGTCGCACCTGCGCCTGCTCCTCGATGCACCGGACGCCGCCGCCGCGCTGCCTCGCCTCCGCCTCGTCCTGGGCGGCGAAGCCTGCGACGCGGCGCTGATCGATCGCGTCCGGGCCGCGCGTCCCGGCCTCCGCATCTTCAACCACTACGGGCCGACCGAGACCACCGTCGGCGTGGTCGCGGGCGAGCTGCGGGCGGAAGATGCGGGCGCGCCGCCGCTCGGCCGTCCGCTGCCCGGCGCGCGCATCTACCTGCTGGACGCGCGCGGCCTCCCCGTGCCGGCGGGCGTTACGGGCGAGGTGCACGTGGGCGGCGGCTCGCTGGCCCGCGGCTACCTGGACCGGCCCGCGCTCACGGCCGAGAAGTTCGTCCCCGACGCCTTCTCCGCCCAGCCCGGTGCACGCCTGTACCGCACGGGCGACCTGGCCCGCTGGCGGGCGGACGGGCGGCTGGAGTTCCTGGGCCGCGCGGACGGGCAGGTCAAGGTCAACGGCCACCGCGTGGAGCCGGGCGAGGTGGAAGCCGCGCTCGCCGCGCACCCGTCCGTCTCCGCAGCGCGCGTGGTGCCGAACGTGGAGGACGGATCGACGCGGCTGATCGCGTACGTCGTCCCCGCCAGCGGCCAGCGGGCGGACGCGGCCGAGCTGCGCCGCCACCTGCGCGAGCGGCTTCCGGAGCCGTTCGTCCCTGCCGCGTTCGTGAGCATCCCGCGCATGCCGCTCACGCCCAACGGCAAGCTGGACGTCCGCGCCCTCCCGTCGCCGTCGTCTGCGTCGGAAGACGCCGCGCCGCGCGACCGCTCGCCCCTGCGCATCCCGGCCGAGCACGCGCTGGCCGAGGTGTGGCGCGAGATCCTGAACGTGCCCGACGTGGGCGCGATGGACGACTTCTTCGAGCTGGGCGGCAACTCGTTCCTGGCCGTGCGCCTCATGTCGCGCATCCAGAAGCAGTTCGGCAAGCGCCTGCCGCTCGCCGCGCTCATCGGCGCGGGGACGGTGCGCGGCATCGCGGCGATGATCGACCACGCCAACGTGCCCGCCACGCCCCCCGCGCACCTCGTGGCCCTGCGCGAGGGAGGGGACGCGGCGCCGCTCTTCTGCGTGCACCCGGGCGAGGGCACGGTGCTCTGCTACCGCGGGATGGTTCGGGAGATGGCGCCCGGGCGGCCCGTGTACGGCCTCCAGGCACTGGACTTCGAGATGGGTCGCGCGCCCCTGGTACGCATCGAGGAGATGGCGGCGCGCTACGTCACCGCGTTGCGCGCCCGCCAGCCGGAAGGCCCGTACCTCCTCGCCGGCTGGTCGTACGGCGGCCTGGTCGCGTTCGAGATGGCGCGCCAGCCCGCGGGCGCGGGGCAGGAGGTCGCGCGCCTCTTCCTCTTCGACTGCCGCCTGCCGGTCACCACGCCCGCGCTGTCGCGGCTGGACCCGGTGCTCTTCCGCGCCAGCATGCTCTTCCACGGCTCGGTGCTGGTGGATGCGGACGGGAACCCCACCGTCACCGCCGCCGAGCTGGCGCCGCTCGACGCACTCGCGCAGGTCGCGCTCATCGCCGCCCGCGCCGGCACCACGCCCCAGGCGCTGATGCCGGCGCACATCCCCGCGGACCAGATCGACCGCTACCTAGACCTGCGAATGGCGCGCAGCCAGGGCGTCCGCGAGTACGTCATGCGCCCGGCCACCGTCCCAATCACCCTGTTCCGGGCGGACGAGGTGGACCTGGACACGCCGTTCGCCGAGATGCGCGCCGCGTACGAGCAGGCCGCCGCCACGCGCGACTACGGCTGGGGCGAGCTGAGCCCCGAGCCGGTGGAGGTCATCGACGTCCGCGGCACGCACCACACCATCTTCGCGGCGGAGAACCTTCCCGGCCTCGCCGCTGAACTAGACCGCGCCCTCGCCGACGCGGACGCGCTGGAGACGGCGCCCGCGCGCTGAACGATTCCGAAGCACGAAGCCCGACCCACATCTACCGAAACGAGCTAACGAAGATGAGCAGCGACACCGAAGACACGCGCCCGTACGTGGTCGTGACGAACCACGAAGAGCAGTACAGCATCTGGCTCGCTGACCGCGACATCCCCCAGGGCTGGACGGCGGAGGGCAAGCGGGGCACGAAGGCCGAGTGCCTGGCCCACATCGAGGAGGTCTGGACCGACATGCGCCCCCTCTCCCTGCGCAAGCGCATGGAAGCCGACGCCCTCGCGACCGTCTGAGCACCGCGAAACCGGTCCGACGCGTAGGGGTGCGATTCATCGCATCCGCACCCTTCCCGCCGCGACCGGGCAGACGCAACACGACGCAGTCCGATCCGCCGCCGCCCGTGGATCGAAACGATGTAAACACCTAGTAAGGGCGCACCTGCGTGTGCGCCCGCCCATCCGCCGCGACGGTGCGCGGAATCGGGCGACCGTGCCGCCGCGGCACGGGCCGACACGCAGGTCGTCCCCTACCCGTTCGCGGCCATAAGGCGATTCCGAAGCGTATCCGCCTACCCCGCGCACTTCTGGTCTCCCCTCCCCCAGGGAGGGGCCGGGGGAGGGGGCCACCTTCCCCCGCGATGGTGTTGGAATGCGGTGCCGGCGGAGGTCGGGCGGAACGGCATCTACCGAAAACGAGGACCGCACGCCCGCCGCTCCGGCGCGCCTGCCTGGAGCAAGAAACCCCTGACGGAGTTCATTCGGTCATGCTGCAAATGATCAAGCTGGCTTCCTACCTGTTGGGAATGTCGCGCAGTGTGAAGATGTCGCGCCTCTCGCTGGTGGGGGTGATGGTCACCGGCCTGGCGAGCGGCCTGGCGATGGCCGCCCTGGTGGCCGTCATCAACGCGCTCATCACCGGCGAGGGCCCCGCGTCCACGGTGATGATGTGGGCATTCCTCGCCCTCGTGGTCGCCCGCCCGGCGCTGCGGCTCGTCTCGCAGATCCTGCTGCTGCGGCTCACCGAGCACAGCTTCTACGCGCTGCGGGTGGACCTCTGCCGCCGCATCCTCGCCACGCCCATGCGGCACCTGGAGGAGCTGGGCCGCGCGCGCCTCATGGCCGGCCTCTCCACCGACGTGGGCCAGGTCGCCTCGGCCATGGTGCTCATCCCCACGCTGGTGATGAACGCCGCCGTGGTCATCGGGTTCGTGGCCTACCTGGGCTGGCTGTCGCTGCCTCTCCTGCCCCTGCTCTTCGCGCTGACCATCATCGGCTGGGTCACCTTCAAGTGGGCCATGCAGAAGGCGGTGGACAAGATCGTGGTCGGCCGCGAGCTGTACGACAAGCTCTTCCAGGGCTTCCGCGCCGTCACGGAAGGCACGAAGGAGCTGAAGATGCACAGCCGCCGGCGCGAGGTCTTCCTGGCCGACCTGGACAAGGTCTCGCGCGACCACCGCCGCGAGATCCGCCACAGCGACGTGGCGCTGGCCTGGCTGGGCACGTGGAGCGAGATCCTCTTCTTCGTCGCCATCGGCTTCATCCTGTTCGCCGCGCCGTACTTCATCACCGTCAGCCACTCGGTGCTCTCGGCCTACGTGCTGACCGTGCTCATGCTGCGGACGCCCATGGAGGCGCTGAACAACGGCCTGCCCACGCTGGCGCAGTCCGCCATCGCCATCAAGAAGATCGGCGACCTCACGCAGGACCTCGGCTCCCGCGGCGCCGACGTGGCCCCGGCGGAGGTCGTCCGCCCCGGCGCGGCTTGGCGCGAGCTGGAGATGATCGGCGTGACGCACACGTACCGCCGCGAGGCCGATGACGAGCACTTCGTGATGGGCCCCATCGACCTGGCGTTCCAGCCCGGCGAGCTGGTGTTCATCGTGGGCGGCAACGGCAGCGGCAAGACCACGCTCGCCAAGATCCTGCTCGGCATCTACGGTCCCGAGGGTGGCGAGATCCGCCTGGACGGCGAGGTCATCGACGAAGCCGGCCGCGACCGCTACCGCCAGCACTTCAGCGCCGTCTTCTCGGACTTCTTCCTCTTCGAGAGCCTGATGGGGATGGACTCGCCCGACCTGGACCGCGCGGCCGGCGAGTACCTGGAGAAGCTGCACCTGCAGCACAAGGTCAAGGTGGCGAACGGCGAGCTGAGCACCACCGACCTGTCGCAGGGCCAGCGCAAGCGCCTCGCCCTGCTGGGCGCGTACCTGGAAGACCGGCCCATCTACCTCTTCGACGAGTGGGCGGCCGACCAGGACCCGCAGTTCAAGGAAGTCTTCTACCTGCACCTGCTGCCCGAGCTGAAGGCGCGCGGCAAGACCGTGCTCGTGATCAGCCACGACGACCAGTACTACGGCGTGGCCGACCGCCTGGTGCGCGTAGCGGACGGCGTCATCCAGTACGACGGCGACCCCGCGGGCTACACCGGCGGCCGCCTGCTGGCCGACGCAAGCGAGGTCGCACTCACCGCCTGAGCGCCAACGGCAGATCGGCGGGCCCGGTCCGGCAGATGGCCGGCGTCCCGCCCTGCATCCGCCCTCGCGCGACGGAATTGCCCACGACACGGCGCGTCCGGCTGGAGCCCTCCTCCTCTGCGCGCCACAACCGAACGAGAGAACCGCAGATGCCGAACACCCAATGGACCCCGCTGGAGGGGCTGCGCGGCCTGACCCGCGCGGCGCCGACGGACGAGGCGGCGCTGGAGCCGCGCCGCGGGCTGGAAACCTTCGACGAGATGGAGTCCGCCGTGCGCAGCTACGTGCGCGCCTTCCCCGTGGTCTTCGCCCGCAGCAGCGGCGCGCTGCTGACGGACGAGGACGGGCGCGAGTACGTGGACTTCTTCGCCGGCGCGGGGGCGCTGAACTACGGCCACAACCCCGCCTTCCTGAAGGAGAAGGTGGTCGAGTACCTGGCCGCCGACGGCGTGCTGCACGGGCTGGACATGGCCACGGTCGCCAAGCGCGACTTCCTGGAGCGCTTCGCCGCCGTGATCCTGCGGCCGCGGGGGATGGAGTACCGCGTCCAGTTCCCCGGGCCCACGGGCACCAACGCCGTGGAAGCCGCGCTCAAGCTCGCCCGCAAGGCCACGGGGCGCCGGACGGTGTGCTTCTTCGCCAACGGCTACCACGGCATGACGCTGGGCGCGCTGGCCGTGACCGGCAACGCGTCCAAGCGCCGCGGCGCCGGCGTGCCGCTGCACGACACCGTGCCGCTGCCCTTCGACGGCGACATGGGGCCGGGCGTGGACACGCTGGACTACTTCGACGCCATGCTGTCCAACACCGGCAGCGGCATCGAGAAGCCCGCCGCCGTGATCCTGGAGACGGTGCAGGCCGAAGGCGGCGTCAAGGTCGCATCGGCTTCCTGGCTGCGGCGGCTGGAGTCGCTTTGCCGCGAGCACGGCGTGCTGCTCATCGCCGACGACATCCAGGTGGGATGCGGGCGCACCGGCGCCTTCTTCAGCTTCGAGGAAGCCGGCATCCGCCCGGACCTGGTCTGCCTGTCGAAGTCCATCAGCGGCATCGGGCTGCCGATGGCGCTGGTGCTCATCCGCCCGGATCTGGACGTGTGGAGCCCGGGCGAGCACAACGGAACCTTCCGCGGCAACAACCTGGCGTTCGTGACCGCCACGGCGGCGCTCTCGCGCTGGGAAGACGACACGCTGGAGCGCTCCGTGGCCGAGAAGGGCGAGCGCGTCCGCGCCCGCCTCCAGGCGATGGCGGATGCGCATCCCGACGCCGGCGGCCGGGTGCGGGGCAGGGGGTTGATCCAGGGCATCGTGTTCGACGATCCGTCGCTCGCCGGGCAGGTTTCCGCCGGCGCGTTCCAGCGCGGCGTGATCGTGGAGACGGCGGGGCCGGCGGACGAGGTGCTGAAGATCCTGCCGCCGCTCACCATCTCCGAGGCGCTGCTGGACCTGGGCCTCGACCTCATCGAAGCGGCGCTGGCGGAGGCCCTCGCCGGCTCCCCGGCCGAGCCCGGCGCCGCGGCGGCGGCCCGCGCGTGAGCCACGCCTTCGACGGCGGCCACGGCGGCGCGCCCCGGCCGCTGGTGATCAAGTTCGGCGGCACGTCGCTGGGCACGCCGTCGCGCATGCGCCTGGCCGCGCGCCGGGTGGAGGCGCACGTGCGCGCCGGCCGCGCGGTGGTCGTCGTCGTCAGCGCCATGGGGCACCGCACGGACGGCATCCTCCGCTGGGCCCACGGCGTGTGCGGCGCGCCCCGGTCCGAGCAGTGGGGGCGCGAGATCGACCGCGCGCTGGCCACGGGAGAGGCGCTGTCGTCCGGCCTTCTCGCCGCCGCCCTCTGCGCCCGCGGCGTCCGCGCCGTCGGCTTGGGGGGAGGCGAGGCCGGGGTGTTCGTCGAAGGCCCGTACGGCGCCGGCCGCATCCGCGAGGTGCGGCCGCACCGGCTGCGTGCGCTCCTGGCGGAGGGCGTAGTGCCCATCGTCGCGGGCTTCCACGGCCAGCGGCACGACGGCGAGACGGTGGTGATGGAGCGCGGCGGCTCCGACATCAGCGCCGTCGCCGCCGCGGGCGCCCTGGGCCGCGCGCCCTGCCACATCGTCACCGACGTGGACGCGGTCTACGCCGCCGACCCGCGCTTGGACGCGGCGGCCCACCGCTTCGCCGAGCTCACGCACCGCGAGCTGCTGGAGCTGGCGGAGGCAGGCGCGCAGGTCGTCCATCCCGGCGCCGCCCGTCTCGCCCACGAGCTGAACGTCCCCCTCCGCGTCTACTCGTACCGCGCGCCGCTCGGAGGCATTGGCGGCACGCGGATCCGCACGCCGCGAGTGGGGGCGGAGCAGCCGGCGTAGGGATGCCCCCGGGACGCCCCCTCCCGCTCGCCTAGGCTCGCACCCTCCCCGCAAGCGGGAGAGGGTTTGGGGGTTCGGAGCGGGGCGGACGGATCGGCGCGACGGGAGGTTCTGGGGTTAGTCCGCGAAGGCGGACTTTGCGCAGTCGTTGCCGCGGTTTCAACCGCCAGTAAGCCGTGGCTCGATCGATTCAGGCCGGCGACGGCGCACCATCATCAACCGAAGCTTCATCTCGCACGGATACGGGAGACGCATGCAGCACGTGGAGCTGGGCCGCACCGGACGGAAGATCTCGCGTATCGGGCTGGGGGCGCTGCCGCTGTCGTTCGAGGGGCGGCCGGGGCGTGCCGCGGCCCGCCAGGTGGTGTGGCGGGCGCTGGACCTGGGGATCACGCTCTTCGACACGGCGGACTCGTACTGCCTGCACGCCGGGGAGATGGGCCACAACGAGCGGCTTCTGCGCGAAGCCCTCGACGCCCGCGCCGCATCCACCGAGGTGCTCGTGGCGACGAAGGGCGGCGTGGCGCGGCAGGGACGGCGGATGGAGTTGAACGGCCGGCCGTGGTATCTGCGCCGCGCCTGCGAAGCCAGCCTCAAGGCGCTGCGGGTGGATGCGATCGACCTCTACCAGTTCCACGCGCCGGACCCGGCGGTCCCCTTCGCCGAGAGCGTCGGCGAGCTGGCGCGGCTGCTGGAAGAGGGCAAGGTGCGCGCGGTCGGCGTCTCCAACGTGACGGTGGAGCAGGTGCGCGAGGCGCTGCCCATCGTCCGCCTCACGTCGGTCCAGAACCACTATAACCCGTGGGACCGCAGCGCCGAGACCACCGGCCTGCTGCCCCTCTGCGTGGCAGAGGGCGTCACGTTCCTCCCGCACAGCCCGGTGGGCGGCGCGCGCCGCGTGGGCCTCCTCCGCGCCAGCGCCGCGCTCGCACCCATCGCCCGCGAGCACGCCGCCACGCCGGTGGAGCTGGTTCTGGCCTGGCTCCTCGCCCGCAACCCGACGCTCGCCGCCATCCCCGGCGCGTCCCGCGTCGCGAGCGTGGAAAGCAGCGTCCGCGCCGCCGACCTCCGCCTCGACGGGCCGACCCTGTCCGCCCTCGAAGCCGCCTTCGCCGCCCTCCCCGCCGGAGGCTGGTCCGAAGCCGCCTGACGACACCCACAATCAGCAGCTGGACGGCCCCACATCCCCCGTCCGCATCAGTAGATACGAGTCAGTAACGCACGATCCTCACCCGCCACGACCCCCCTCCCCCAGGCAGTTTTGGGGGAGGGGCCGGGGGAGGGGGCAATCACGGCAGCGAATCATCTCCCGAACCGCATTCGGGACACGCAGTTCAGCTCGGCCGATCGACCGAAACGAGAACCACCCGCCCGCCGCGCCACCGCGGGCTTCACGCAACCCGGACGGAAGGGCGGACCGCCGCGCCCCACCCGCCCTTCACATCCCGACGGATTTTCGCACCCAATGGCAATTCGGCACCTGATCTCGGTGGGCGAGCTGGACCCGGAAGAGATGGCGTACCTGGTGGACCGCGGCGTCCAGATGCGCGGCCACCGCGCCGGCATCGACTCGCTCCGCGGCAAGGCCGTGGGCGTCTGGTTCCGCAAGACCAGCACGCGCACCCGCACCTCGTTCTCCATCGGCGCGGCCAAGCTGGGCGCCGTGACCATCGCCTACGGCCCGCAGGACCTGCAGACCAACACCGGCGAGACCATCGAGGACACCGCCCGCGTCCTCTCCGGCTTCCTGGACGCCCTGGTCGTCCGCACCGCCGAGGACCAGCGCGAGATGGAGGTGCTGGCCGGGCAGGACCGCATGGCCGTGGTCAACGCCATGGCTGACCTGGAGCATCCCAGCCAGGCGCTGGCCGACCTGACCACGCTGAAGGAGCACTTCGGGCGGCTGGACGGGCTGGACTTCGTCTACATGGGCGAGGGCAACAACAGCGCGTCGGCCCTGGCGCTCGCCTTCGCCAAGCTGCCCGGCTCGCGTCTCACGCTGCTCACCCCTCCCGGCTACGGCGTGGACCCGCGGGTGATGGAGCGCGCCCGTGCCACCGCCTCGTCCAGCGGCGCCACGGTGGAGGAGCACCACGACGTCTCGCATCTCCCGAAAGGCGTGGACGCCGTCTACACCACGCGCTGGCAGACCACCGGCAGCAGCAAGCCGGACCCGAAGTGGCGCGACGTCTTCGCCCCGTTCGCGGTGACGCCGCAGATCATGGCCGCCGCGTCGAAGCCCGCCGGCACCGTGTTCATGCACGACCTGCCCGCCGTGCGCGGCGAGGAAGTCTCCGCCGAGGTGCTCGACGGGCCGCAGAGCATCGCCTTCCGCCAAGCCGAGAACAAGCTGTACAGCGCCATGGCCGTCCTCGAGTGGTGCGTGGTGGGGCCGCAGACCGGAGGCTCCAGGTGACCCCCGCCACCGCCAAGGCCGCGACGCCGGCCACCGACCCATCGCCCACGGGAACCCGCATGAAACCGTACTTCGAGCTGCCCGGCGACCTGGAGCTGCTGCCCGCGCGCGGCGGCCGGCCCGGCGCGCGCGACCTGGACGAGGGCATCCTCGCCGCGGTCGGCCACACGCCGCTCGTCTCGCTCAGCAGCGCCTCGCAGGGCGGACGGCTGAAGGTCTATGCCAAGCTGGAGGGCCACAACCCGGGCGGCAGCGCCAAGGACCGGCCTGCGCTCAGCATCATCCGCCAGGGCATCGAGGCGGGCGCCATCCGGCCGGACACCGTCGTGGTGGAGTCCAGCTCCGGCAATATGGGCATCGGCCTGGCGCAGGCGTGCCGCTACCTTGGCCTGCGCTTCGTCTGCATCGTAGACGCGCGGACGACCGGCCAGCACATCCAGATCCTCCGCGCGTACGGCGCCGAGGTCAGCGTCGTCGAGCATCCCGATCCGGCGACGGGAGAGTTCCTGCCCGCACGCATCGCCCGCGTGCGGGAGCTGCTGGACTCGTTTCCCAGTAGCTTCTGGCCGGACCAGTTCGGCAACCTCTCCAACCCCGCGTCGCACCGCGAGGGGACGATGCGCGAGATCGCGGCGGAACTGGACGGCGAGGTGGACTACGTGTTCTGCGCCACCAGCACCTGCGGCACCCTGCGCGGCTGCGCGGAGCACATCCGGGGCGCGGAGATGGACACGCGCATCGTTGCGGTGGACGCGCTGGGGAGCGTGCTCTTCGGCGGGCCCAAGGCGGAGCGCATCATTCCCGGCCTGGGCGCGGGGCTGGTGCCCGGCATCCTCCAGCCGGGCCTGGCGTACCGGCACGTGCACGTGACCAACCTGGACTGCGTGGTCGGCTGCCGGCAGCTCGCGCGGCGCGAGGCGCTGCTGGCGGGCGGCTCGGCCGGCGGCGTGTACACCGCGTTCGAACGGCTGGCTGGCGAGCTGCCGGACGACTCGACGTGCGTGCTCGTGTTCTGCGACCGCGGCGAGCGCTACCTGGACACCATCTTCTCCGACGAGTGGGTCTTCCACCGCTTCGGCGACGTATCTCACCTCTGGCAAGACACGGAAGGGCCCGTACAGTGGACCTGAACAGCATCCTCCTCCTGCGCGGCAACGAAGTCCGCGACCTCCTGCAGGGCCGCGAGCGCGACGTGATCGACGCGGTTGCCGCCGCGTACGTGGCGCACGGCGTGGGCGACAGCGCGCTGCCGCACAGCACCTTCCTGCGCTTCCCGCACGACGAGCGCAGCCGCATCATCGCGCTGCCGGCCTTCGTGGGCGGCAAGCTGCACGTTGCGGGGATGAAGTGGATCGCCTCGTTCCCCGGCAACCTCGCCGCCGGCCAGGAGCGGGCGTCGGCCACCATCATCCTCAACTCGGCAGACACGGGCCGGCCGCGCGCAATCCTGGAAGCGTCGCTCATCAGCGCGCGCCGCACCGCCGCCAGCGCCGCGCTCGCCGCCAGCCGCATGCACGCGGGGCTGGACGCGACGCGCGTGGGCATCGTAGGCTGCGGCCCCATCTCGCTGGAGATGACGCGCTTCCTGAGCGTCGTCTTTCCGGAGATGCGCGAGCTGGTGCTCTTCGACCTGAGCCGCGAGCGCGCCGAGCACTTCGCGGACGTCCTCCGCCGCGAGGTCGGCGAGTTCGGCGTCACCATCGCCGCCTCCACGGCCGAGGTGCTGGCCTCCGCACCGCTGGTCGCCTTCGGCACCACCGCGGGCACGCCGCATGTCGGCGCGCTCCCGGCCCGCGGCCCGCGCCCGCAGACGATCCTCAACGTCTCGCTGCGCGACC